>SOIV01000096.1 GCA_004377005.1 Candidatus Aminicenantota bacterium
GCTGAACTCGGTAAAGGATTCTCATAACATACCCATTGACATGCTGGGCAGGCCAGTCTTTTCTCTTCTTCTATCCTGCTCAACTTCAGTTTGGATCCACACTTAAGACAAAATTTAATCATTCTGCTCATCAAACCTTGATAATCGTTGCCTTAAAAGCAAAAAACAAGACCTGACCCCAAGCGATTCCAAGCGATTTAGAGGCATATCTACTCATAGGAAATATTCGAACAAAGATTATATCATTTATAGTGCCAAATAGGGATGTTAGAACTGGCAAAGGAGGAGGAACCGTTGCTTTCAACCTAATAACCGAAGAGCTGCAAGGGCATAAGCCAAAGAGATTGGGCAGAAAAACTCTATTTATCTTGATAATAATCTATTATTTCTAGTTTGAGCTTGCCTATAATTTCAGAGATAGCTTGGGCCATTTCCTTGAAAATATTCTCATCAAGAAGGCTTCGCCCTAATTTTATGTGAGTGGCATCGGTATAATATTCGCCACTTTTTTTATCCACAGCCAGCCATTTGGAATCCAGACTAATCCATCGACCCACATAGACTTCAGGCCACATATGATAAGCAAATATGCCTCGACCATACATAATTCCCACAGCTGCTCTTGCTGGAATCCCCACAGCTCGGCAGAGGGCAACTGTCAGCACGGTGTGCTCTGAACAATCCCCTTCTCGATTTTTAATAATTTCTTTGGCTGTAGCAAAACCCACATCATAATTGGCAGTCATCTCCTTCTCAACCCATTCGGCTATCTTCTTCGAAGCCCTCCAAGAATTTCTCTCTTGACCGACAATCTCTTTAGCTACCTTTTGAATTTCTGGGTCTTCAGCTTGGCAGAATGCGCTGGACTTTAAGAATCTGCGGAATTCTTTATCTTTAACTGGGAAAAGAATGGCCTCTTCTTCTTTGAATATCTGGGAGGAAGTCTGGACTATGACATAATCTTTTCCCACCTCTATAATCTTTTGACTTCCATCATCAAAAGGAAAATTCTTAATTTTATCCGCAGATATGCCGCTGAGTTTAAATGTTACTCTTTGAATCTTTTGAGGATTTTCGAATGTGACATTTGGTTTTATTATGGTCGAAAAAGCAATATCGAAAGTCTCTTCTGAAACCTCAAGGGCTTTCTCTTTAGGCATGCGGATGGATGTTAAGGTTGTAAAGCTTGTTTTGTTTATACTCCTCCAGGAGTTTCCACTCTCGTCAATCCATTCGTCAATAGAGAGAGGAATAACATAAGTGGTTTCTCCCTTTGCATGCCACAGTCTCATCTTTTTCCCTAAGATTAAAACGTCTTCCTGGCCGATCACCTCAAAGCTAAAATCCACGAGAGAATAGGAAGTAAAGTCTAATATTTTAAAATTGTACTTATTTCCGGGCTTCAAACCCTCCTCTTCAATGATCTTTTCTACAGGGACCTCAAGGTAAAACTCCTCTTCATAAGCTAACTCTTTTATGATTTTATCTCCTGATTTGAATAAAATTTTATCCGGGCCTATCTCAGCTCTCATTACAGTCTCACTCTCTGACATTTTTATCCTTATAATACATTCTAAGGGTTTTCCTTGTTCATCGTATATTGATTCCTGCACAGTAGCTATCTCAATAGAATTACCACCCAAGCGAGCAACTTTCATCCATGATTCACTGAAGCTTTTTTTTAATTTTTTCCCGTTTTTTATTAAAGAAAATTCCTCATTATGGCTATATCCAACCTTTATGCCACCCATATAGACTCCCATCCAGGACTCAGATATCTTTTCTTCCCCGGATTTTGAGGACTCTGAGGAAGAAAATACATTGTCTGATTCAGGAATAATTTTGGACGATTGAACCTCAGATTTAACCTTATTCCCTAAAAAAGGGAAAACTAGAAAAATCCATAAAAAGAAGAACATAAATAATTTTTGAATTTTCATCTTCATCAAAACCTCTCCGCAGTTTTCTTACTTTTAATTCTAATTTAATTTTATGGAAGGAGTCAAAATTTGATTTATCTTAAGTTTTCTTTGAATTTAAAAGATGATCTATCGATCTATTAAGTGAATCTAAATCGAGGGGTTTTACAAAAAAATGAGAAATAGAGAGTCGGGATAATTCATCAATCTTAACCAGGTCTGGATAGGCAGAAATCAGGATGACATTTCCTCGGTAACCTAATTCTCTGAATTTGGCGATCATTTCTACACCGTCAAGATGAGGTAACTTAAAATCGGCAATGATTAGGTCAATTTCAGCTTTTTTGAAACGCTGCAAAGCTTCTCCTGAATCCTTAGCTAGGTAGACTCGATAATTCTTATTGAGAATCAGGAAAAAAGTCTTCCGTATGGACTCATCATCATCGACAATTATGATTTTCTTTTCGGACATTTTGTTTATTTTCACCTTTCTTTGATCTCCGTTAGTCCTTAATGCAATTGAAGTAGCATATTTTGTGCCAATCTATAAAACCTTGAATCTGAAACTGTAAGAGCAACTTTTATGGGGCAAATTTCGGGGAAAAAATTATCAGAATGTGATGGCTAAGAGAGGCAGCTTC
This sequence comes from Candidatus Aminicenantota bacterium, assembly GCA_004377005.1. Taxonomy (GTDB): domain Bacteria; phylum Acidobacteriota; class Aminicenantia; order Aminicenantales; family Aminicenantaceae; genus SOIV01. Next base: position 2,561 of record SOIV01000096.1, read on the forward strand.
ATATAACTATGTAATTTTAAATAAGTTAAGAAGCATAAATGTTTTCAAGTTGTTCTAGCTGTTAAGGGTTGGTTCGGGATCAGGCTTTAACATAAGGATGTCTGGAGGGCAAAGGGTAGAATATTTACTCACTCCGATGGCAAAGCCTGACCCCATAAATGAAAAAAATATTTACAGCAAGTAAAAAGCATTTACAATCTTAAATCAATTCCGTTGTCTGGGGGGAGTTGATTGAAAGTGTTAAATATCAAGTTTGTATTCTTTTATCTTTTTATCCAGGGTAGGGCGGGTTATCTGCAAGATCTGGCTAGTTCTTGTCTTGTTACCTTTGGTTGCTTTCAAGACATGCTGGATGTAGTCCTTTTCAACCTCTTTTAAAGGAACAAGCTGCTTTGGATAGAGCTTCTTGTCGCCTATCTCAAGAGCCAAATTTTCATCGAGGATAACATCTCCCTTGGCCAGGATTACACCCCGAATTAAAGCATTTTCCAGCTCCCTGACATTCCCTTCCCAGGGAAGATTCATCATAGTTTTCATCACTTCAGGAGGAACTTTTCTCACATTTTTGCGCAGGTCACGGTTTATTTTCTCAAGAAGATAGGCCACTAGCTCTGGAATATCTTCCTTTCTATCACGGAGTGGAGGCAAAGCAATTTCAACTACTTTCAGACGATAGTAGAGGTCTTCTCTAAGTTTACCTATTTCAATCAGCTTTTTTAGATCCTGGTTCGTGGCCGCAATTATTCTTGCTTCCGTCTTCAGGATTTTCTCTCCTCCAACTTTCATGAAATCTCTTGTCTCGATTACCCTTAACAATTTTGACTGAAGGTTTGCTGAAATATCCCCGATCTCATCCAGAAACAAAGTCCCTTTGCCAGCTATCTCAAACTTTCCTTTGGTTTCATAAACAGCATCCGTAAAAGCGCCTTTGACATGGCCAAAGAGCTCACTTTCCAAGAGAGTATCCGTAATAGCTGAACAATTGATGACAATAAAGGGCTCCCCTTTATTGGGGCTGTTGTAATGAATAGCTTTGGCAACCAATTCTTTTCCAGTTCCACTTTCACCATGGATAAGAACGTTAGTTCGGGTGTTGGCTACAGAACCTATTAGCTTAAACACCTCTCTCATTTTGACAGAACGACCGATGATGTTGTCTATGGTGTATTCTTTCTGTTTCTCTTCAAGGAGGTAGCTGACCTTATCCTCCAGACTTTTTATCTGAAAAGCTTTATCAATGGTCAAATCCAGCTCAACATAATCAAGAGGCTTGACTAAATACTCGAAGGCTCCTGATTTTATAGCTTCTATCGTCGTTTTCATATCGTCGTAAGCAGTCATAATTATAATACTTGCGTTGGGATTCTTTTCTCTTATCCTGCCTAGAACTTCAAGGCCATCCACATCAGGAAGGCGAATATCCAATATGACTAAATCAGGAATGCGTTCCTCATATTTTTGAAGCCCTTCCTCTCCGTCTTCAGCCACTAAAGCTTCAAATCCTTTCTTAGAGAGATAAGAGGAGAGAGTCTTTCTGATCAAAGGATCATCGTCAATGACTAGGACTGATTTCATCTTTCCTCCTCGGTAGGAATAAGAATTTCAAAAGAAGTACCTTGGGCTGCGTTTTCTTTAACTCTTATGGTCCCTCTGTGCTGTTCAATAATTTTTCTGGCTATAGGCAATCCAAGGCCAATTCCAGAAGCTTTCGTGGTGTAGAAAGGCTCAAAAATAGTCTCCCTGTTTTCTTCTGGAATTCCAGAGCCATTATCAGATATAAATACTCTAATTTTGCTTCCTTCCTGCTCCTTCAGAAGAGAGAGAAAAATATTTATTTTCCCCTTCTCCTCTACAGCCTCATAGGCATTGCGAAGGATGTTTAAAAAAACTTGTTTCAATTTATCAGCATCCACCAGAACTTGAGGTAATCCTTCTTCGTAACTTTTTTCAAGAACGACTTTTTTTAACTCCAGAGTGTCAGCTAATGTTTTTATAGACTCATCAAGTATTTGCTCAATAGAAAATCGATCTAAATTCAGTTCTGAAACCCGAGTGAAATCCAGAAGCTCTTTGATGAATTTTTCCATCTGACCTATCCCTTCCTGGGATATGCTTAAATGTTCTTTTTCTGTCTCATCCAATCGATCACTCTGAACAAGCTTCTGGATGTTTAGCTTGACTGATGTTAACGCATTCCTTATCTCATGGGCAATACCGGCAGATATACGGCCGATGGATGCCAGTTTTTCTGCCTGGATTAGCTTGTTGCTAGCAACTTCCATCCTTTCCCTTGCCAGGAGAAGCTTGCGACTCATATCATTAAAACTCTGAGCTAAGTTTCCGATTTCATCCTGGGAGGTGATATCTATCTTTTGAGAAAAATCTTCTTTAGATATTTTAACTGTCGCCTCCACTAGTTTTTTCAACGGCCCTGTTATCCTTCTGGTTAATAATATCGCTCCAAAAACACCTATCAAAAGCCCACCACACCCGATAAAGATCAACATCAGGCGGGTTTTCAGAATTTCTGCTCGCATCTCTTCTAAGGAAAGGCCAATTTTTATCGAACCCCATCTCCTCGGAGAACCTCGCACAAAAATCGGAACTTCAATTTCCAGAATCCTCAGAATCTGTGCTGATTTTTTATCCTCAAACTTTTTCCTCTCAAAGAGGTAACTTTTTTTATCGACCTCCCACCCCAGATCGCTGTAAAGATAAATTTCCTTGTAGTCTTCTATAAAACTAGTGCCGACAAAAAGATTATTGTAGCGACCATATAAAACAACATAGATGAGATTTTCGTCTATCTGCTCTTCGATATTCTCTCTAACTCCTTCCTCATCCCATTGAATAAACGCTGGCAAATTCAGGTAAGCAATATTTTTAGCAATTAATACTCCCTTTTCTTTCTGCTCTTCAAAAATGGCCTTGACTTCTCGCTGCTCAATAACCAAGAGAATCGATACTAAAAGCACCGTGATTAAAACTATTGCCCAAACCATGAATCTTGTCTGGAGGGACATACGTAATTTCACTTTTGCTCTCTTATTTATCTAACCATATTTTTCTGGCATCTAAATAATAAAATCCTAAAGAAGGAACCTCGACTCCCCTGACATAAGGCTGCATGGCAACCCTGTTCTGATGAGAAAAAAGAGGAAGAGCAGGAACATCAGAAATCAAAATTTTCTCAATTTGGTGAAAAAGATTTATCCTTTTGGTCCAGCTTCGTTCAATCTCGGCTTCCTGAAGAAGCTTATCCAATTCGGGATTAACATAATTAAAAATATTAAAAATGGATTTTGAAAAAAAGAGAGGTCGGATAATATCTTCAGGATCAGGAAAGCTCATCACTCTCCCTGTAAAAACAAGATAGGGTTTATTATAGCTCTTTATCTCCTTAAGCGATTTATAATAATTTAATCTTAATTTTATCCCCAGAGCATCAAGCTGCTTGCGGAGTGCTTTGTAAATTTTTAACTTCATCTCTGTTCTTGGCAAATCAATAAGCAAGGTAAGAGGAGGAAATTCTTCCTCGATTGAAAAACCTGCATCTTGAAGCATCTGTTTTGCTTTCTCTGGATCATAGCTCTCTTCATCATCCCTGGGGAAAAACCCTGGGAGTCTTGAGGGGATATAGTTATTCATCACTTTACGTACGTATTTCATATCAAAAATGTCTCGAGCAATTTCCCTTTTATTGAGAGAATGCAAGATGGCTTTTCGAACGATCGCTCTATCAAGGGGAGGAATGTGGCAGCTCATTCCTAAGAATATAGGTTGAAGCAAGCCATCCTGAAAAATCTGGACGTTGGCAGTAAGCAGCTTCTCGGACAGGACCGGAATAGAATCTATCTCCCTGTTCAAGAAATGATCAAGCGTGAAAAGAGGACAGAATTCTACTGCTCCTAAATAGGGCCTCCCGCCAAAATATTCTTCATTTCGTTTCAGCCGGACTCCAACAATATCCAATTGGGACGTCCTTAACCAATAGTCAAACTTAAAGGGCCCAGTGCCTGACGGTTTGAGGAAAAATCTTCTTCCCTGGCCAATAACAAGTTCACGAGGCAGGATTTTACAAAAATGCATACTCATCAGATACAGAGCGGAGACAAAAGGTTTTGTCCAGTGAATCTCGAAACTGTATTTATCTATGACCTTAAATCCAGCAACATCTTTTGTTTTTCCTTCCCTGAATTCTTTAGCTCCGACAATTCTTGGCAAGAAGAATTGGTAGTAAGGAGAGTTAGTTTTTTTATCAAGGATCCTTTCTAGGGAAAACTTCACATCTTCTGCAGAAAGCTCTCTTCCATGATGGAACTTGACTCCCATTCTTAAATAAAATGTATGTTTTTTTCCATCAGGAGAGATTTCCCAATACTCGGCCAAGCAAGGCACAATGCTCAAATTTTTATCAAGTCTGACTAAACCATCATAAATTTGTTCTGAGATAAAGATAGAGGACTCTTGTCTTATCGGATCAAACTCCGTTCTAAAAGTATCGGTAAATGATTTCAGTCGAAAAACTCCGCCGTAGCGAGGTTCGTTGGCACTCCTCTCCTGGAAACTGAACAAAGGGATTACAAAGACCAACACAAGAACAAGGCACCAAGCTACATAGATATCGAACTTTTTGCCCATTTTCCTTTACTTAAATCATAAATTATCCTCAGGTTAATAGCAAATTAAAGGCAATTTTTGTGCCAACTTGACAGGATGTTTATCCTCTTGAACAAGGGGAATAGTGGGGGATCAAGAATGATTTTTTATCTTTTTTGTAAAATTTTTTTACAAATTATGTAAGGAATTAATTCCGTAGGCATTTGATTTATCTGTATGGGACTGTTCTATCTATGGAAGCGTGATCTATCTTCTGTAGGGGCTTGATGAATCAAACCCCTACAATTTTAATTAAATAAATCGGTTCTCTTCCATTTTGTATGGGTAAGACATGTTTCGAGACATTAAAAGAAAATATTCGGGGATGAGTGCAGCGACCATTGAAGATTTAGCCTTCCCGAATCGTTCTTCGAGGGCACCCGACTATGTCGGGCGGCGAGTATGTCTGAGCGAAGCGAGTTACGCAGCCGCCGAGAAGAGCGATGAGGGAATGGCGTTAAAAATCTGAAGGGAGCGAGGCCATCCCCAAATATTTTCTGATCATGATCCACACAAAACGGAAGAGAACCAATAAATCAAACCCCTACAATTTTTGATCTTTCAACGACTTTTCTGAAGACGCGCATGATGTTTGC
>SOIV01000018.1 GCA_004377005.1 Candidatus Aminicenantota bacterium
AGACAGAAACCTTATGCTGCCCTGATCCAAAAGGAGTTGTTTTCAAAATTACTCCACTTCCATGAACCGGGAATAAATGGGGCCTGTCCCCATTTATTTGTCCCCATTTATTCTCAATTATTTTAGCCAATAGCTTTAATCACGTTCAGGTTTGATAAGTTGAATCCCTGCGTAGAACAAAATCTAATTAAAAGGATGGGCCTGATGAATCAAGCCCCTACAAAATGGTTTGATGAATCAAACTCCTACAGATAAATCAGGCCCCTGCAGTTTTTTTTATTGCCTATGCTATTTAGCCCTTCTATCTTTTGTGAACAGAATGGCCCGGGCATCATAAACAATGATAGATGCCAGAGCTATGAGGATAAGACTGAGGCATCCTAAAAGATATCTTTTTGCCTGGAAAAAGTGATATCCCTGGTAACTAAGAGCGGCGAGGGTGGTAACCAGCATGAAGATAGCCGGATAAACTGTAAATTTTTTGGGTCTCTTTGTGCCTACCATGTAGGAAGAGACAACGATTAATGCCAGGGCTGCTACGAGCTGATTTGAGGCACCAAAGACGGGCCAGATAACTTTATAACTTTCAGTTCCTCCCAGGATCGCTGCAAATACAAGCACAACGAGAGATGCTATCCACCTGTTGTTAAGAACAGGCACCTTTTTTCCCAAAAGTTCTGTTGTTATAAACCGGCCGAGCCTTGTTCCGGTATCAAGGGTTGTAAGGACAAAAGCATTGAGCATGACCATACCAAAGAAAGAACCTATGGCCAGGGTAAGACCGGGAATAGAAGAGAGGAGCCTTCCGTATCCTGTGGCAAATGCCCTGATCGGATCTCCTACTGATATCATTAGGTACTGAAAACCAAACTGACTTTCTGCCCCTGAAGTATCCCAGATCAGAGCACTTGCGGCAATGAATATTACAAGGCCTGCAAGAGCAGCTTCTGTGACCATGCCGCCGTATCCAATCAATTTTCCGCTGGCTTCATCTGGTAATTGCTTGGCTGTTGTTCCGCTGGCAACCACGGAGTGGAAGCCAGAAATGGCGCCGCAAGCAATGATGACAAAGAGCATGGGCCAGATGGGACCGCCTTCCCAGGGTTTGTCGCCTTTGCTCTGGAAAGAAACGAAAGCAGGAGCATTCAGGGAGGGACGCATAAGGATTAGACCAAGATAGCCTAATCCGAGCCCCAAAAAGAGAATCCAGGTGCTTATATAATCCCGAGGCTGGAGAAGAAACCAGACGGGGAGGGAGGAGGCGAAGAGGCTGTAAATGATCAGAATATAGAACCAGAAATTCTGGCTGGACATCCCGATTATCTGAGCGGGAAGAATTATTGGCACCATACTGCCAACGTAAATAAGGAGAAAAAGGAAAAGGAGAGAGAGAATAGTTCCGGCGACAATATTGATGCCCTTTTTATATATCAACCAACCAAAGATAATGGCAATGAATACCAGTCCAAAGGTGGGAATGACTATTTCAGGTTGAGAAACAAGCGTCCTAGAAGCAACGACAGCGAAGACGGCTATGACCAGGGCCAGGGCTAACCAAAGAAAGATAGAAAATATTATCTTTGCTCGCAGACCCAGAGTCTTTTCCGAGATATCGGCTAAAGAGGTGCCCTTGTTCTGGACAGATACCATAAGTGATGTGTAATCATGAACTGCGCCCAGGAAAATGCTACCGAGAGCTACCCAAAGGAGAGCGCCGAGCCAGCCGAAATACAAGACTCCAAGCAGAGGTCCCAGGATAGGTCCTGCTCCCGCAATCGAGGAGAAATGATGACCAAAAAGAAGAGACTTTTTTGCAGGAGTGTAGTCGATTCCATCTCTCAATTCTCTGGCTGGAGTAAGACGGGAATTGTCAGCTTGAACAACCTTTTTTTCGATAAAACTCCCGTATATCTTGTAGCCCAGGATGAGCCATAGAATGAGGATGAAAGCTACAATTAGGGAATTCATCTCATCTCCATTAAAATTATAATCCTATCAAAAATAGTATATATTATTAAATTTTGCAATACAGATTAGAGTCACAAACCTGGTTTATTCACGGATCGAGTTTGCCGCAGATGCGAGGCACAGGGTATGCGGCTGTGGTTCTCCACTGCAAATACCCTGTAACGAAGCAGATGCGGTGAAATCGGCCCGCCCGAAGGGTAAATTATGCCGATATAAAATAAAAATAAAATCATTTGAGACCGATTGAATGTTCTGTTAAAGCGAAATCAGCATAATGAGCAGATATCAGTGAAAATGAATATTGGTGTCGGCATAATTTATGAATAAATCAGGCAAACCAGGTTAGGCCATAAACAGAGAAGAATTTTTATTTTTTATAACTTTTCACAACGAGATAGGCCACTAGACCAATAAAAGCTGCTAAGGCTACGAAATCACCAACATTTCCTGGCCAG
>SOIV01000166.1 GCA_004377005.1 Candidatus Aminicenantota bacterium
AGCCTGTTCCGAGCAAAGCGAAGGAATCTTCTTCGCTCCTCGCGATAACACTGGAATAATTGTGTTTGTATTAGTATTTTAAAGTAAAAGGAGGAAAGGAAATGAAAAAGACGGCGTTGATAGCTCTTATATGCTTTTTCTTGGGTATCTTTTTGGCAAGCTTTGTCTTCGTTTATTTGCCTGAGAAGAACGCACCGGTAAGCTTCTTAGAAGAGACTCCAAGTCCTTCCCCATCCTTTCTTCATGCATCTCCTTCTCTACAGATAAAGCCTGATTTAGATTTTGTCAGCATCGCCGATAAAATCGGCCCTGCAGTGGTGAGAATTGCAGCCGAGAAAGTGGAAAAGAGAAGGGTATCCAGGTTCCGGGAGGATTGGCCAGAGGATTTCTGGGATAGGTTTTTTGGCATCCCCCGTGAAAGGGAAAGAGAGCTCCGCTCTGAAGCAAGGGGCACAGGCTTTTTTATCAGTGCAGACGGATACATAGTGACCAATAATCATATGGTGGAAAATGCTGAGAAAGTAACCGTCACTACTCTTAATGAAAAAGAATATAAGGCAGAAATTGTGGGGACCGATCCAAATACAGATTTGGCTCTGCTAAAGGTCGATGATAAAAATTTACCGTTTGCCGAGCTCGGAGATTCTGAAAAACTGCGCGTGGGAGAATGGGTTTTGGCCATCGGAAATCCCTGGGGATTTGAGCATACTGTCACAGCAGGCATTGTCAGCTCTAAAGGAAGACAGCTGGGGATTCCGGGTGTTCCCTACCAGGACTATATCCAGACAGATGCTGCCATCAACCGGGGAAACAGCGGCGGCCCTCTGGTGAACATGAAAGGAGAGGTTGTCGGTATTACAAGCAACATTATCTCTCCCTCAGGAGGAAACATCGGCATAGGGTTTGCCATTCCTTCTAACCTGGCCAGAAAAATCGTTAAGCAGCTCAAGGAAAAAGGAAGAGTAGTCAGAGGATACCTTGGAGTAAGGAGTGGCCCAGTCACTGAAGATGACAGAGAAGCCTTTAATCTAAAAACCAGAAAAGGCGCTATTATAGGTGAAGTCGAGCGTGGCACACCTGCTGCCAAGGCCGGATTAAAAAAATATGACGTAATCATTGAAGTCAACGGCAAGCCAGTTAAAGACCACCACGACCTAATGTTTAAGATCGCTGAAATCGAACCAGGGGAAAAAACCGAAATAAAAGTCATCCGGGATGGAAAAGAGAAGATTATAACTGTGACTCTTGGCGAACGGCCATCTGACCAAGAACAAGAAGCCTCTACCGCCTCTGGAAAAGATTTAGGAATAAATATTACTACTATAACTCCCCGCCTTGCCAGACGCTATGGATTCCAAACCGAGGAAGGAATTTTAATCACCAATGTCCGCCAATTCAGCGAAGCATATCGAAAAGGCCTTAGAGCCGGAGATATCATCCTTGAAGCTAACAGAAAGAAGGTAAAAACTGATAGGGATTTTAGGAATATTGTGAATAAACTGGATTCTGGTGACACACTCGTTCTGCTTATCAGAAGAGAACGCGATGGAGAACAAGAAGAATTCATCAGGACCTTAAGGATTCCTGAATGAAGTTTTTCAAGGTTCATTCTTTAGGCAACGATTTCCTGGTTATCGATAAAGTGGAGACCAAGGGTCTCTCTAACATAAGCAGTCTTGCCGGAACAATCTGTGATCGCCACACAGGTGTAGGAGCCGATGGTTTGCTCCTTATCTCAGTCAAAAATAAAGCAAAAGGTCATGTCAATTTCCGCATATTCAATGCTGACGGAACAGAGGCAGAACTCTCTGGTAACGGATTAAGATGTGCGGCCGCCTCCCTTTATCACCAGAAGAAAATAGATTCTCCTCAAATCCTTTTTCAGACCACTGTTGGTCAAAGAGAATGCACGCTTATTGAGGGGAAAAAGAATGTTTTCATCCTCAAGATCGAAATGGGAATCCCCCGCTTGAGCTCTAAAGATATTCCTTTTGATGACGGTTCCCCCCATGAAAAGATCATAGATTACCCCCTTTCTATTAATAAAATAATCTATCCCATCACAGCTCTTTCCCTTGGCAATCCGCATTGCGCAATCTTTTTGGATCGTTTTCCTGATCGTATCGAATGGCATCAGGTCGGGCGAGAAATCGAATCGCATCCCTTCTTCCCCAACAGAACAAATATAGAGTTTATAAGGAAGCTAAGCAGAAAAGAAATTGAAGTTATCTTCTGGGAAAGGGGCGTTGGAGAAACCCTCTCCTCAGGAAGTGGCGCCTGCGCGGCGGCTGTGGCTTCTATATTGAAGAACTTGACCGATAAAAGAGTCAAAGTTAGAACCAGTATGGGACACTTGACTGTAGAATGGGAAAAAGAGAAAGTTTATCAAACCGGCCCGGCTGAGATCGTTTTCAAAGGC
>SOIV01000322.1 GCA_004377005.1 Candidatus Aminicenantota bacterium
AAACCCGGATGTGGCTTATATGACCTGCCCTAAAGTAAAAATTATTGCTGATAAGAAGGGCAATAAGATGGACGGTGGAATTATCGACCTGGCAGAGAAGGACCCTAAAAAAGATAAGTTTAAAAAGAAAATCGTAAAAACATTGGACCCTTTCAAATACGATATTAACGTCGCTGAGCAGTTTCAGGCTCAAAGCGAATAAAAAGACCTTCCCCGGCTTCTCCCTTCCTTTTTTGACAGGTATGCATTTCATGAATATAATCAATCTCACTTTGGTTAAACATGACATCAAGATAAGTAGTAATTTTCAAGGAGGAATAATGAGAAGTTTTAAACCTAAATTTTCTTCTACCGGGACTTTTCTCATGATAGTTTTAATTATGGTAGGTTTTCTCCTGATATTCTCAAACTGTCAAAGTACGTATGCTCCGCGTGTCCGGGAGACTTATCCTTCGGTTGCTCGAAAGACCTCTCCTCAACAGGTCTATCCACCGGCTGACCTCGTTTTATTCAACGGAGTTATATATACTGCTGACCCTGGTAATCCTGAATCCTGCGCTCTGGTCATCACAGGAAACAAGATTACGGCTGTTTGTGGACATAACAGTGAAGTAGGGAAATACATAGGAGATAAGACCAAATCTATTGATTTAGCGGGAAAATTTGTCACGCCAGGAATTATCGACGGCCATGTCCATTTTAACGGGGCTGGAGCTCTGATAATTGACGCGAATTTAATGACTGTTTCTGATGAGGAAGGATTGAGAAAAGAGGTTCGGAGAGTTGTAGAAATCCTGGATGATGGTGAATGGATAACCCGGGGGCTCTGGGGTGCCTATGAAAAGTGGGCTTTAGCAGATGCTGGAGAAAAAAAGTCGGAAAAAGAGGCATTATGGCGTCCAAGCAGAGCCATGATAGATGATTTGACGCCGAATAATCCCAGTTTTCTCTGCCGCTATGATTTTAAAGAGTGGCTGGCCAACACAGCGGCCCTCAGGGCGTCAGGTCTGGATAAAGAAATTGTCGAAGGGATGGAAGTAGGTGAGGACGGCGAACCGTCGGGAATAATTTTCCGGCCTTCTCCCGCCTTTGATAAGATGGTTAAAGCGAGGAAGCCAAAATCTCATAAGAGGCTTTTGGATGAGAACCGGGCTGCTCTCCGGGCCTTGAGGGAATCAGGTATAGTTGAAATCCATGATATCGAGAGGCCGGATCAAACTGAGCGCTTCATCGAGCTCCAGGAAAACGGAGAGCTGACCTGCCGGGTCTGGCTGAGACCTGACCTCTCCCGCGGTGCCAAATTGAAAGAGGAAGGCATCACCATGGGTCTTCATCCGAAGACAAAAAAGAAGGATATGTGGCTGCGCTACGGTGCGCTGAAAGGTTACATCGACGGCATCATGGGAACTCATGGTGCTCTTTTCTTCGAACCGTATGATGATCAGCCCGATAATTACGGCCATTGGCGCCGCCATACCTCTGACGATCCAGAGTTCAAAACGCGTAACATGGAGAAGATGTATAAGCTCATCAAAGAGGGTTTGGACGCTGGCTTTATTCCCAATGTCCATGCTATCGGAACGAGGGGCGTGGCTGAGATGCTTGACCTTTACGAGCGGCTGAAGAAGGAAGGAATTGATTTAAAAGGCTTCAGGGTTATCCATGCCCAGGTCATAAGACCTCAGGATTTTCCACGATTCAAAGCCCTGAATGTCATTGCTGAGGTGAATCCCTACCATATCTCTGACGATATGCGCTGGATGGAAGAGAGAATCGGGCATGAGAGATGCAAGGGCGCATATGCCTTTAAGTCGCTCTTGGATAACGGAGCCATGCTGAGCTTCGGTTCGGATTGGCCTGGAACAAGCGCAGCTCTCTACCACATGCATCCTAAATATCTGATCTATGCTGCTGTGGCGAGGAAAACAGTGAAAGGCTCTCCGGAGGGAGGCTGGTTTCCTGAGCAGCGCATATCAGTCGAGGAAGCCATCAAGGCTTACACCATTAATAATGCCTATGCTGCCTTTGAGGATGATATTCGAGGTTCTATAGAGGCAGGAAAGCTTGCTGACCTCACTATTTTTGACCGCAACCTGCTTGAAATCCCAGCGGATGAGATTCTGAAAACAGAAGTTGTCTACACCATCATCGACGGCAAAATCGTATTTGAAAAAAAATAGGTTCTTAACTCTTCATGTAGGGGCTTGTTTTATTGTAGGGGTTTGATTTATCAAACCCACCTGTTTGTTACGAAAGGCCCTTATTTATCAAATCCACATTAACTTGACAAAAAGCTATATTTTATTTATCTTATAATAGACCTAAATATTAGTCTAAATATAGACTAATAAGGAGAAAGAAATGATTAATTTTTCAGAGACAATTCCTGCCAGTAAAGCGAAAGCATATTTTTC
>SOIV01000130.1 GCA_004377005.1 Candidatus Aminicenantota bacterium
AAAAAAGATTGTTTTTTGGCTGTTTTCTATAATACTCAGCACTTGCTTGATGTGGAACGAAACATACAGGCAATAAAAAGAGAAATGGTTGATTTGAAGGAGAATAAAAATGAAGAAAATTAAAAAATTCATTGGCGACCATTTTGAAGGCCTTATCATCATTCTCGTTCTTATAGGAGTTTTAGCCATTGCTTTCCTTATCCACTATAAATTTGAGTTTCTTAACTTTTTTTTCCTTCCCATCATTCTTTCAGGATATCTTCTCGGGAAGAGGAAAGCCATTTTAACTGCATTCTTTTGTATTGTATTGGTCTTCCTTTATTTGGTTTTTTATAAACTCTACCTCGGCTTGGAGGTAATATTTTCAACTGATGAGATGATTAGTATGGCTACTTGGGGTGGCTTTCTGATCTTGACCGCGGCGATCATCGGAACCTTTACCGAACAGAGAGAAAGACGGCTCGACAGAATGAGGAGATCCTATTTTGGAGCGCTCAAAATTATGCTCAAGTATCTTGAAGTTGCTGATGAGGAAAAGCCTCGTTCCTTGAGAGTGTCTCTTCTTGCTGGAGAAATTGCCAAAACTGCAGAACTCAGCAAGGCTGAAATGGAAAACATTAAATCAGCTGCTCTCCTTTATGAGGCAGGAGATTTGCAATCCAGCCTTCCCTTCTACGAGGAAATAGTCAATTTCATATCAGGTGATATGAAAATCCCTGAGGAGCAGGCGACGGATAAAGAACAGGTGGAGTTGAGTATAATGGCTTCTTTACTGAAAACAATCGAGCCTCTTCTTGCCGGATATTTTCACCATTATGTAGAAGAAGCGGATAAACTGGATAAGGACTTAAACAAAATTCCTTTTGGCAGCAGCATCATTGCCCTTGCTAATCTCTACGATAGAGTCTCGAATAAAGTGCCAACTTCTCTGGGAGAGGTAACGATTGAAACCCTGGAGGATATTGAAAAGCTTTCAGGGCGGAGTTTTTCTACTTCCTTTGTCCGCGCCCTTAAAGAAACGATAAGCAATCCTGCATTAAATCCTTCGGATAGCTGATAGGTTAGAGAAAGAATAAAAAGAGAAGCTGACTTTATGTCCTGATAAGAAAGTTTTTGTCTAAGCTTGAAGACTAGAAAAATAATAAGGCTCAGGGAGAGACTGATAAGAAGACAGGTGACCAGGGGAAAATAGAACGTGAAGTTTCCTTTATGAATAATTATGTCTCCAGGAAGTCTCCCTATCCATTTGAACCTTCCAGACAGCTTGAGAGTAAGCCCAAAAAGGACGGCTAAAGCGCCTCCTATGATAAGAATGTTTCCCAAGGTCTTGAGCATTCTTCCTTTCTTCCTAGGCTTTCGCCTTTTTTAACCTTCCTACTATTTCATCGGCAACAGTATAGGGATCGATTTCTCTCTTGAAAATTCTCTCGACAAGGCTTTCAAATTCTGATTCAGGGATATTTTGACTGACAGCCTGATAAATTTTTTCACTGATAATGTCCCTCAACATCCAGGATATCAATCTTTTCTTCCTGGAATCTTTGAATTCCTGGCTTTTGCTCCCGACCAATTTATCAATCTCATTAATTAGAGGCTCCACTCCTTCTCCTTCAGTAGCCACAGTTTTGACGATGGGCGGCATGGTATCTCCCTCAAATCCTAAATCAAGCATGGCCTTAATCTGCCTTTCTGTCTTCCCAGCGTCTGGAGAATCTGCCTTGTTGAGAACAAAAATATCAGCAATCTCCATAATCCCTGCTTTAAAAGCCTGAATTTCATCTCCTGCCCCGGGGATTAGAATGACAAGAACAATATCCGCCAGTTTAACGACCTCAACTTCATCCTGGCCTACTCCGACTGTTTCCACCAGAATAAAATCCTTTCCCGCTGCTTCAAGTATGGTAATGGCCTCTCCTGTTGCCTTCGCTAATCCTCCTAGATGACCTCTCGCTGCCATACTCCGAATGAATACTTCAGGGTCTGTGCTATGTCGCATCATCCGTATTCTATCCCCTAGAATAGCTCCTCCGGTGAAAGGACTGGAAGGATCTACAGCAATAATGCCAATTTTCTTCCCGTTTTTTCGAAGAAGCACTACCATTTGGTCAACCAAGGTGCTCTTGCCTGAACCAGGAGGGCCTGTAATTCCTATAACAAGCGATTTTCCTGTGCCGGGGAATATTTTTTTCATCATTTCCTGAGCAGCACTTCTGTTGTTTTCTGCCAGAGAGATAGCTCGGGCAATAGCTCTATGGTTTCCTTTAATTAACTCTTGGGCTAAATCCATCATTTCCGTCTTTCCTGCTTATTCCATGTATTCGGTCTCTCTTAAAAGTTTAATTCTTCTCTTGGGCTTAATCTAATTTTATAGGCAGGACTGAGATGTAAGTTTGCGTAACTAATATAAAC
>SOIV01000170.1 GCA_004377005.1 Candidatus Aminicenantota bacterium
AAGGCTGAGTTTATGAAAAGGATAGGCATCCTAACAAGAGATTGTGCAGGGATTAACACGGCTATTAGAGCTGTGGTAAGAACGGCTTGTCATTACAATATAGAGGTTTTAGGCGTACAAAGAGGGTATGAAGGCTTAATAAATGGAGAGATAATTAAGCTTGATAGGCTTTCAGTCTCAGGAATAATTAACCGGGGAGGAACAATTTTAAAAACTACTCGTTCAAAAAAATTTCTCACCGAAGCCGGGCAGGAACAAGCATTTAAGACTTTAAGAAAACACAATATCGAGGGATTAATCGTAATCGGTGGTAACGGCTCGATGGCAGGAGCGCATATTCTTGCAAATAAATATAAGCTTCTTACAATCGGTATTCCTGCAACCATAGATAATGATATTTGCGGTGTTGACTTAGCCATTGGCGCTGATACTGCTGTAAATGTAGCTGTAGATGCTTTGGATAAGATAAGAGATACGGCAACGAGTTTAGAGAGAATATTTGTTATTGAGGTGATGGGCCGGGATTATGGATATATTGCCTTACAGGTTGGTTTAGCAAGCGGGTGCGAAGAGGTTTTAATTCCTGAAAAAGAGTTTGATAAAAAAAGGATGTGTGAGGAAATTTCCGAAGGGAATGTGAGAGGAAAGGTCAGTTGGATAGTTATCGTTGCCGAGGGAAAAGCGAAGGCCGAAGACGTTTCGAAAATAATTATTGAGGAAACCGGCCTGGAGACAAGAATAGCAGTTTTAGGTTACATTCAACGAGGGGGTTCTCCTACAGCCATGGATAGAATTTTAGCCGCTCGCCTGGGAAATTATGCGGTGGAGATTTTGAGGAAGGGAGAGACAGATAAATGTGTGTGTTTAAAGGATAATCGACTCAGTACAGTCCCTCTGGAGATGGCGATCCAACAAAAACCATTGGAAATAGAATCTAATTATAGATTGATTAAGATACTTACATGAGAATTGAAACACACATCGCTTTATAAGACGATTGTTTCAACAAGAAGGGCGAAGTAGTGTTTCCTCTTCTGTTATTTAATGAACAAATGTATCAGGGCAACGTATCAATTGTAGGAGCTAAAAATGATTTACAGAGATGAAGAAGAATTGTTTGATCACTGCAATATTGAAATCATTGGCGACAAAGCGGAGATTAAAGATCTAGATTTCTTTAAGAAGAGCGCTGCAGATAATCTGGTAGATAATTTACTTCTGAGCCATTCCGATCATCTAAAAAATATATGTCACTGGGTGGTTTTTGAGGCTGCCAATAAATTTGGCATAATCCCATCGTCCATTCAAACATTATATGAAGCAAGAGCGCGACATAATTTAACTCACTTTTCCGTGCCTGCGATAAACTTGAGAACATTGACTTATGATTCAGCAAGGGCAGTCTTTAGAGCAGCGGAAAAAATAAACGCCGGCCCATTTATTTTCGAGATTGCTAGGAGTGAAATTGGCTATACAGAGCAAAGGCCTCTTGAGTATTCCTCTTTTGTGATCCTGGCAGCAATTAGAGAGGGTTTTAGAGGCCCCGTTTTTATTCAAGGAGATCATTTTCAGGTCAAGGCAAAGAATTTCCTTCAAGATAGAGATAGAGAAGTTAATCAGCTTAAGGATTTGATTTCCGAAGCAATTCAGGCTGGCTTTTACAATATCGATATTGACTCATCAACCTTGGTTGACTTGTCCCAATCTACTATCGATGAACAACAGAAATTAAATTATGAGATCTGTGCGCTACTGACAAAGTTTATCAGAGAATTACAGCCAGAGGGAATTGAAATTTCCGTAGGAGGCGAGATTGGTGAGGTAGGCGGAAAAAACTCTACCCCTGAAGAGTTACATGCGTTTATGCGAGGCTATATTTCTATGATGCAGGGGATTACAGGTATCTCTAAAATAAGTATTCAAACTGGCACAACCCATGGAGGAATCATACTGCCTGATGGTTCGATGGAAAAAGCAAAGATAGACTTTGATACATTAAAAGTATTATCTCAAATCGCAAGGACCGAATTCGGTATGGCAGGAGCTGTCCAACATGGAGCTTCAACCTTACCTAAAGATGCATTTCACCATTTCCCTGAGTATGAGTGTGCTGAGATCCATTTAGCTACGCAATTTCAAAATATTGTTTATGATTGCTTGCCGTCTTCGTTAAAAGATGAGATTTATGCCTGGCTCCACAAAAATTACTCAGATGAAAAAAGGCTTGAGCAGACTGATGACCAGTTTATTTACAAGACGAGGAAGAAAGCTTTGGGCCCTTTCAAGAGACAAATTCATTCTTTGCCACACGATATAAAGAATAAGATTTCTTCGGCTTTGGAGGAAGAATTTTCTTTTCTTTTTGAAAAACTCAGTTTAAATGATACCAGGGTATTCGTGGAAA
>SOIV01000048.1 GCA_004377005.1 Candidatus Aminicenantota bacterium
TTATAGAAGGTGCTTGATAGGCAAGTTGCTTTTTCACTTTTTTCTGGTTAAACTTTTCTCACCAGTTATATAATAATGAGCAGATGAGATGGAAAAGAAGAGATGAACGGACTTCACTGAATAGACCACTTTCTTTCTCCGGCTCATCTCACTTTTATTAGAAGGAGGTTTAAATGCAAATTTTTTTGGACACGGCTAATTTAGATCAAATTAAGGAGGCAGCAAGTTGGGGAATATTAAACGGGGCCACAACCAATCCTACTCTGGTCTCCAAAGAGAATTTAAAGTTTGAGGATTTAATAAAGAAAATCTGCAAAATTGTTCCGGGCCCTGTGAGTGTCGAATGTGTTTCGACAAAGTCTAAAGATATCATTAAAGAAGCGAGAGGCTTGGCCAAGCTAGCCGACAACGTAGTCGTGAAGATACCGATCTGTGTGGAAGGTCTTAAGGCGATTAAAGTGGTATCGGGGGAAGGAATCAAGGTTAATACAACCTTAATATTTTCTCCAAACCAGGCTCTTCTGGCAGCTAAAGCAGGAGCAAGATTTGTAAGCCCTTTTATTGGCCGTCTTGATGATATTTCTCACCAAGGGATGGACTTGGTGGATGAAATAGTAACCATATTTAATAATTATGGGTTTGAGACAGAAGTGATCGTGGCCAGCATAAGGCATCCCCTTCACGTTTTGGAGACCGCCTTAATGGGAGCAGACATTGCCACCGTTCCCTTTGCTGTTTTGGAGAAAATGGTGAAGCATCCCTTGACCGATATCGGGATTGAAAAATTCTTAAAAGATTGGAGTAAAGTCAAACGCTAGGTAATAAATAACCAATAGAGAGAGAATAAAATGACTATCGAAAAAAAGTTAGAAGAGCTAAAAGAAAAAACAAAGGCAGCTGAATTGGGAGGGGGCAAACAGAGAATAAAGAAACAGCATCAGGCTGGAAAGTTTACTGCTCTGGAGAGAGTAAATCTCCTTCTGGATGAAGGTTCCTTCCAGGAAATGGATAAGCTTGTAGTGCATCAAAGTCGTGATTTCGGGATGGAAAAAAAGAGAATTTATGGGGATGGAGTTGTAACGGGTTATGGCACCATTGATGGGCGGAGGGTGTTTATTTTTGCCCAGGATTTCACTGTATTCGGAGGCTCTTTGAGTGGGGCAAATGCAGCAAAAATCGTGAAAATTATGGACTTAGCGCTCAAAGGAGGCGTTCCTATCATTGGCCTCAATGATTCTGGAGGCGCTCGCATTCAGGAAGGTGTGGCAAGCTTAGGAGGATATGCCGATATCTTTTTAAGGAATGTTCTTGCCTCTGGGGTCATTCCCCAGATCTCAGCTATCATGGGACCTTGTGCGGGAGGCGCTGTCTATTCACCAGCCATAACCGATTTTATTATCATGACAAGAGATATCAGCAATATGTTCATCACAGGGCCGGATGTGATTAAGGCAGTGACCCAAGAAGATGTTTCCATGGAAGAATTAGGAGGAGCAGACACCCACAACGCAATAAGCGGCGTTGCTCATTTTGCGGCTGATGATGAGAATCATACACTGGCTTTGATCCGAGAGCTTATCTCTTTTATCCCTGATAACAACATGGAAGATCCTCCCTTGAAGGAAACATCTGATCCTTCAGACAGGACAGATGAGGAGTTAAATATTTTGGTTCCTGATGATCCCAATAAGCCCTATGATATCAGGAAGATCATAAGCGAAGTTTTGGATGACAAGTATTTCTTCGAGGTTCAAGCCCATTATGCCAAAAACATTGTGATTGGTTACGGCCGTCTGGGGGGAAGACCGGTAGCACTCGTCGCCAATCAGCCAGATCATCTGGCCGGTGCTCTGGATATCAATGCCTCGGATAAGGCAGCTAGATTTATTCGTTTCTCTGACGCCTTCAACATACCCCTAATCACATTTGAAGATGTACCTGGATTTTTGCCCGGTGTTGCCCAGGAACACGGCGGAATAATCCGTCATGGAGCAAAACTCCTCTATGCTTTTGCCGAGGCTACAGTGCCAAAGATAACTGTCATAACCCGTAAGGCTTATGGAGGAGCCTATTGCGTTATGGCTTCCAAGCATATTAGGGCAGATATAAATTATGCTTATCCTACTGCTGAAATAGCCGTCATGGGTCCGGAAGGCGCTGTTGATATCGTTTACAAGCACGAGCTGGATAAAACAAAAGATTGGGCGAAGCAGAGAGAGTCAAAAGTGGAGGAATTCAGGCAGAAGTTTGCCAATCCTTACATTGCCTGCGAGAAAGGCTATATCGATGAAATTATCGAGCCGAAATTTACGAGGCCAAAACTCATCGCTGCCTTGGAGATTTTAGAAAACAAGAGGGATAAGAATCCTCCCAAAAAGCACGGAAACATTCCACTATAAATATG
>SOIV01000051.1 GCA_004377005.1 Candidatus Aminicenantota bacterium
AGTTTGTACTCAAGCCAGAAAAAGTAGCTGATTTTGAGGAGTCATGGAAAGAAGGAATTGGTGAATGCAAAAAACAAAATTATTACTTACCCATCTACGCCTACCTTATGGATGATTTCCGTTTTTATGCCTTTTACCCTATGCCATTATATTCAGGAATTGACGACTTTTTCAATGCATATGCTGAGTTTGTAAAAAAAATGGGGATGGAAAAACTTCAGAAAATACATGAACGTGAATACGCCTCCATTGATTATTATAAGATGTTTTTAATCCGCTATAGGGCAGACCTTTCCTATGCTCCCGAAAGCCCAAGACTTAAACAAGAGGAGGCAAATTTCATGTACTGGCCTTTCTGTTATGTCCAGCCTGGAAAGGAAAGTGAATTTGAGAAAATCTGCAAGGAATGGGTAGACTTGGATAAAAGCGTAAATAGACCTAATGGATGGGATACATATGTTGGCGATATTGGGACAGATATGCCCTTCTATTTTTGGACAGCACGCGCGAAGAGTGCCGCTGACTTCTGGAGCCAAGATGAAAAATATGTTAAGAAAGTGGGAGAAGAAAAACTCATGAAATTATGGAGCAAAACAATGGCTCTTCTCAGGAAATTTGAGTATAAAACAGGCTGGTTCCGTCCAGACCTTTCTTACATACCCAAAGAAAAGTAGAGAGAGAGCTTGAGCAGATTAAAAAAAATTGATTAAGTACCCGATTCTCAAAGCCGTTTAGAGCAAGAGAATGCATAGGATAAATGACCCCTGGGTTGTGTCGCTGAAGATGCATTATATCTACTCGCTACCTATAAAATGACTTTTAGAGGGCAAAACAAATTATTGAGGCCAGCGAAGCCGAATAACATAAAATAAATAGAATTATACTCCAGTATTCCATAAGATTAATCACCCCCCCATGCTAATTTCTTCAAAAAATAACCCCCCAAATCATCTTTAGAGATGATTTACTTCTTGCTAAGATGATTATAGATTAAAAAAGAACATGAGAGGAGGAAAAAAATGAAAAAGCTAATTCTTTTTGCATTTATTGTAACATTACTCTTATGGGGGTGCACTTCTTCTGATGGAACGGGAAATTTCAAACTCTATTTGACAGATCAGCCAATTGATAATGCAGAAGAAATATTAGTCACAATAAGCGAGATAAACGTCCAAAAAGCTGAGGAAGGTTTTTTAACTATATGGGAAGGTGATGAAGAATATGATTTGCTCAAATTACAGGAGATAGAAGTTCTTATGCTAAATATTACATTAAAAGAAGGGACATACACTCAAATTAGATTAGTTGTAGCCTCAGGGAGGATCAAGATCGAGGGCGAAAAAGACTATGATAACATGACTGTACCCAGTTCAGAGGTAAAAATCCCTGTGATTTTCAATGTTATGGATGGTGGTAATACTGAAATAGTTTTAGACTTTGAGGCAGAACACTCGATACATGTGGTATATGCTGGTCAAAGAAAAGAATATAAATTAAGGCCTGTGATCATAGTAAAAAGCATAACTTATTAGCGCGATCGTTTAGAAGAAGTACGAGCAGTCACCCCTTCAGACTTTGAAGTCGGTCTCTACGATGTCAAAGTCATCAATCCTGATGGGCAGAGTGCTTCACTGGCTGACAGGCTTGAGATTACAGGCAGTCCGTCGCCTACTGTAACATCTGTCACACCGACTTCCGGCTGGAGCGGGGAGGATACCAGGATCACCATCACAGGTGAGGATTATATCTCAACACCCCAAGTTACCATCAGTACTACCCCGGCAAAACTGGAAGCCAAATCCCCTAAAGCCCTAGCTTCCCTGGATTGAAAAAGGACGCTGAGCGAATTTAAAGCTAATTTCTTTTTCCCGAGAAGATTGCATCGCATAATCGATATTATGTTAACTTATGACTTCTAAGTAATTGATTATCAAGAAATCAGAAAAATAATGAAATTTGAAAATCCGGAAATTAGTGACTGAAAATCGGGGGATTGCCCCCATATTTCGTTCTCCTTCATTTGAATCAAATTTTCCTTTGTGCTATAAGTCGAAGAGTTACAGCTCGGGGTCAATATGAATCCAACAAGGAGGGAAAAATGAAAAAATTATTTATGATTATTCCTCTGATCCTGCTTATTTGTTTTACACTTAACTGCCAAAACCAGGAAGCAATGGCAGAGCTTGAAGAGATAAAAGCCCAGGCAGAGGTTGAGGCTCAAAATGAGGAACTCATACGTAATTACTTTAAGGAGTTGGACAAAGGAAACGCTGAGATTCTAAAAGAAGTATATACTCCTGATGCTGCTTACTACTTTCCATCGGGGATTTCCGAATCCATGTCCGTAGAACATGAAATAGAAATGGTAAAGATGTTTCATAATGCCATCCCTGACCTTATCCATAATATTGAAGAATTGTTTTCTGTAGGGGATAGGATTATTGTCAGGTTTGTTGCCAGAGGTACTTACACTGGAGAACTTGAAGAAATGGGTCTTCCTGCAACAGGTAATAAAGTAGAAGTTAGCTCAATCATTATTTTCCGCATTGAAAATGGAAAAGTTGTAGAGGAAAGACAAGAGGCTGATATGTTAGGTTTTATGCAGCAACTCGGCATGGAGCTAAAGCCTAAGGAGGCTGAGAAATAATTACTATATTTGCTTTTCATAGGGTTGAGCCGACTGGAAGCCAAATACCCTGAAGCCCTGGCTTCCCGAAGAGTGAAAAAGACAGGTGAGCGCGATTAGCGTCTCATTGGGAGAGACGCTTTTAGATTTATAGATTTCTCATTTCTAAAAAAAATAAGGAGGACAAAATGAAAAAATCACTCACTCAATTATTCTTAGTAATTTCTCTTTGCTTCTTGCTGTGTTTTAGTATCAGTTGTCAAAATCAGGAAGCAATGGCAGAGCTTGAAGCGATGAAAGCCCAGGTAGAGGTTGAGGAGCAGAATAAGGCTCTTGTAAATCGTATGTATGAAGCGTTCAGCACAGGAGATTTTGAGGCTTATAAGGAGATGGTAGCTCCTGAGTATGTTTGGTACTTTCCATCAAGAAGTACTAAACCCGTGTCCCGAGAAGAAACAATAGAATTTGTAAAGATGCTTCGTAATGCTTTTCCTGATATTGCTTACAGTATTGAAGAATTAATTGCTGTAGAGGACAGAGTTATATCCAGGTTTATAGTGAGAGGTACTCACGAAGGAGAATATCAAGGAATCCCTGCGACTGGGAATAAGATTGAAGTTAGTGGGATTGTGATGACCCGCATTGAAAATGGAAAAATTGTAGAGGATAAGGAAGAATTGGACGCGTTAGGTCTTATGATGTAACTCGAAATGGAACTTAAGCCGAAGGAGGCTGAAAAATAGTTCCTGTATCTGCTATTTCATAGGATTTGAGCCAAGTGGAAGCCAAAGACCCTAAAGCCTAGGCTCATCCCTAGATAATCAATCCTCCCAGCTTCCTCTATCCCCAGGGGTGAGATTGTGTCGTCTAAGATACAATTTGTTACGAATCAGGGCGGAAGCCGGGATATTTATCAATTGCCTCTTAAGGCATCCGCTGTGCCTGCGGGTTCTCCTATACGAATGACGACCTGTATTCATTAAGTTTGACTATTTCTTGATTAATTTATATCCTATTCTCGGCAAAGTTAGGGGAATAATGACAACAAAGTGTCCTAATGCTAATCAGATATTGGAGAGCTGGGCAGAGGAGGAATGGGAAGAGTATACAAAAGGGGGATGTTATGACTGATCAAAAAGATTTGGAATATACTTACACTCTTTTCGACAATATTTTTCGTCATAGTTATGGCGAAATGGCGGACTTTAGCGGAGCAGTTTATAATGGGGATTTTTCAATGTCCCTTGAACAGGCCCAGAGACAAAAGCATGAATTTATTGCTGAAAGTTTAAACATTAAAGAGGGCTCTAGAGTCCTTGACATGGGCTGTGGGTGGGGGCCGTTTTTAAAGTTTATTGAAGAGAGAGGTGCAAAGGGTATTGGTGTGACATTATCCACTGGACAGGCAGAGGCCTGTATTAAAAATGGATTGGATGTGCATTTCATGGACTGTAGAACAATCAGTCCTGCGACGTTTGGAAAATTCGATGCAATTGTTTCATTAGGTGCATTTGAACATCATTGCTCCAAAGAAGAATGGAAGGCAGGGAAACAAGACACAATTTATAATAATTTTTTCAGGGTTGTTTCTGACCTTTTACATGAAGAAAAAAGGTTTTACCTGCAAACCATGACGTTTGGCAAAAACATGATTGATGCTGATGAGATTGATATTAATGCGGAAAAAGGTTCCGATGCGCACATATGCGCACTCGTGGAAGGGATTTTCCCTGGTTCTTGGTTGCCTTCTGGCAGGGAACAGATCATAGAAAATGTGAAACCTTTTTTTAAATTAATATCCATTAGTAACGGAAGATTGGATTATATAGAAACCCTAAAACAATGGGGAAAGAAATGGAGGGAATTTAGCTTTAAGAAATACTTGTTTTATTGTACTTTAATCCCAAAATACCTCACAAACAAGAACTTTCGAAAGCGATTAGACTTATCCGGGATAGACCCACACAGATTATGTTTTGAACGTGAAATTATTGACCACTTAAGGATTGTTTTTGAAAAAGTTTCCTAGGGGATGGTCATATAGGGGAAACATTACTTAATTTGTTAGAGATTTGATTATTTTGTAATTAAGTAATGTGTCCCCTTTTTTTGTGAGGAGGGAAGAAGAGATCATGGGTCATATAAATTCGAAATCAAAGATTTGGGATGAGCTTCGCAAAAGGTTGGATCGCCATTCCACAGGGCTACCCCGCCACGCAGCCATCGAGCGAATACTCGCCTTGCTTTTCACCAAGGATGAAGCAGAGCTGGCAACCGTCTTTCCTCTCACAACGGTTCTGATAGAGGAACTGGTTTCAAAAACCGGACGTAAAGAGGCGGAGTTAATGCCATTGCTGGATTCAATGGCTTCCAAAGGTCTTGTTATGGAAATCGAGCGTGATAAGCGTACGCATTATTGGCTTTCTGCGGCTTTTCCCGGTTTTTTTGAATACACCTTTATGCGGGTACAAGAGGGTTTTCCATACCATGAAATGGCAAAACTCTTAGATGATTACTTTAAGCAAAGCGATTTTGCCAAGGAAATAGCGGGTATGAAAACCCAGCGCACCCGGACGTTAATCCGTCGTGATGCCATTGGAGATGATTTTATCAGCGAGGTTTTACCCTACGAAACAGCACGCGGTTTGATTGAACAGGTGGATTACGGGAGTCTGCAGACCTGCTATTGCCGTCACAAGAATGTACATCTAGGAAAAACGTGTTCTCTTGGAGCACCTGTGGACGATATCTGTATGAGTTTTGGAGTTACGGCCGATTTTCTCATTAAACGCGGTTTTGCTCGCCGCGCAGACCAAAACGAATTGCTCCGCACTCTTGACAGCGCGGAAGAGCTTGGATTAGTTCATGTAGCAGACAATTTTCGTGAGAATGTGGTTTTTATGTGTCACTGCTGCGGCTGTTGCTGCGAACTTTTGAAGATGTTAACGAGGAAGCGTATCCATCACGGTATCGCTCCCACTCGGTTCGTGCCATTGGTTGACAACCAAAAGTGTGTAGGATGCGGAACTTGTGAGGACCGTTGCCAAATCAACGCCATTGAAGTTGGGCCCGAGGGGATTGCCAATACTAAAGAAAAATGGTGTATTGGTTGTGGAGTGTGCGTTAATTTTTGCACCTCAGAGGCATTATATTTGCAATTGCGACACGAACCGATAGTGCCACCCCGGAATCTTCGTGCAATGACATTGAAAATTCTCAAAGAAAAAAAAGAGCAGTGAGTCAAATAGTTATGACCTCTGGCTTAATATCACATCCAATTCGTCCAAATCGCTCTCAATTCCTAATTCTACGAAGAGGCTTCTGGCTTTTCCAAGATATTCTTCAGCACTAATGCCGTTTAGTTGGTGAATCCTGCTTTTTACCTCTGACATCCTTTTCCCAACCTCCATATAGGTTCGGGAAAGTTCTGGCCGGGCATCGAGTTCCTCCCCATTCGTTATACTCCTCTTCCACCATGTGATGGCTTTCTCTTGCTTTCCGATCAGCCAGAAATACACCCCCATCAATCTTAAGGCTTTTGTTTGTTCTGCCGCAAATTTCTTGGAATTTTTTAAATTTTCTTTTCCAAAATGAAATGCTTTTTTCCGGAGTTGCTTTATCTCTGATTTGTCACCAGAATCTATGGCTTTTTCGAGTTTACAAAGGTTAAGTAAAAACTGACTTGTTAAATAGCTGCTGATCATAAGAGGGGATATTCGCTTTTCACGCGAAACAGGTTCTGCTGCCTGCAGCAGTGAGCTTTCCGCACCGTCGAGATCTTTCAGAAGAATTTGCGCATTCGCTCTTATCCCCAAAAGATAGATCACGGATAAGCGTTGGCCAATCTTATTGTTAAGATGAATCATTTTTTCGGTCTCATCCAGAACATCATATAGTTTTCTGCTTCTCAGGAGAAGTTTTGTATAATAGTGGGATTTTCTGGCTTTGTGGTGGTCATCCTCATAAAGATCTGCAATTTCCTGAAACTTATCACAGCATTTTTGTGCTGTACGGAAATCCCCGAGTTCCGTTTTTATGAAAGAAAGCATACCTGCATAGCCTGGTGCATGCCAGGTTTCTCCCTTCAACATCATAGTGTCTATTAATTCTTCGTCGAACTCCTGTTCTTTGCTCCAATCTCCAGACAGGTATTCGCAAACCAGTTTCCAAAAATCGTAGGCAAAGAGAGTTCTATCATCACATTTATCTAAGTAAGGCTTAAAATAACCTAATATTTTTTTCCCAATTTTCAGTGAAACCCCTGAATACGAAAAGAGAGCGCTAAATCCTGACAGGAAAGCTAATCCGTGCTCCATCTCTGTTAGATTAAACTTACCAACTCTCCTGAACAGCCCGATAGCTTCTGTAAACATCCTGTATGTATCTATGGAAATAAGTGCCATAACCTTTCGGTAACTTGTTTCCATGATGTCGTTTTCTTCTTTCCCGGGAGTTCTTTTTCTCTTTTTTGAGGGGAAATTGATCTCCTTCATCATCCACAATAAGTCAATTAAGAGCTTGAAACGGGCTTTGATCTCACTCTTCGGTCTTTTAAGCCCCCAGTATTCTAACGCTTTATCAAAATGCTCGACGGACTCAGCAAAATGACCTTTATAATAAAAAGCCATCCCAATATTTTTTTGGAGGCTGGCAATCTTTTCCGGGCTTACAGCATCTCCAAATTTCCTGAGATAAAGCTCCATGGCATCCTGAAAATAATTCAGAGCTTCGTTTGATGCGGCTGCCTTCAACGCCTCCTCTCCAGCTTTGAGTAGAAATTCCTCTGCCTTCTCCATTTCGTCTGCGCGGCTGTAATGGAAGGCCAGCATACCGTAAAATTCGTGGAGTCTTTCACAAAATACGGATTCAATAGAACGAGCCACATCAAGATGCAGTTGTTTCTTTTTTTTGAGAAGGATGGAATTATAAACAGCATCCCAGGCAAGGGCATGCTTAAACAGGTACTCTAGCTCCTTCATCCTTCGTCGCTCTTTGATGAGCTGAACTTCTTTTAAATGTTCAAGCCTGTCATCGATTTCTTCGACTCTCCTTGCCACTTCCGCCAGGATCTTGTAGAAGAAATTTCTACCGATAACGGATGCGATTTTCAGCAGGGATTTTGTCTGTTCTTCCAGCTTGTCAACACGTGCCATTATGACATCATTTATGGTCTCGGGGATGACCACTGAATCGATTTTTTCAGTCACTCTGAAATGGCCGTTCTCAATTTCCACAACTCCGTCATCGATGAATGATCGAGCTACCTCTTCAATGAAAAAGGGATTGCCCTCCGCCCTGCGTGCAATGAGTTCTCTTATACGGATCGGAAGAGCTTCCACATTGAGAAGATTTCCGATTAGGGCTTCACTCTGACTGCCGTCCAGAGGCTCCAAATTTATTTCAGTGGAATAGTCTGAATACCTGTTCCGGATGGTTCTTAAGATTCGCTCGCCCGTTCCATAATCCGGCCGCAGCACATTGATAAACAGAATGCTGTTGCTTTCTGCCAATCTATAAAGGGATTCAAACAAATCAACAGAGGTTAAGTCAGCCCAGTGAAGATCTTCGAGGACAAAAACCAGGGGTTTGGTGACTGATGCCCTAGCGATAAGATCACGAAAGTTTTTCAGGATGAGTTTTTCCAGGGCATCTCCCTCTATTCCCTTAACCCTCTCTGCATATTTTCCCGTTAGTTTTATCCCCATCAGGGTCGCAATAAAAGGAAAAATCTCTGACACTCCCTCCGGAAACACATTCCTGATGACTTTTTCGATTTTCTGAGCAGAAGCGTCCGGAGGATCCTCTTCTTTTATCAGAGCCCAACTTTTCAAAATGTCTATAATAGGATGAAAGCTCAGGTTTGAACCGATGGATAAAGCCCTTCCTCTAAGCAGAGTAACTTTCTTCAATTCATCTCTTCTACTCAACTCTGCAACCAGACGAGATTTTCCGATGCCGGCTTCCCCGATCACATTCACAACCGATCCTTCCCCATTAATGGCTTTGAGTACATGCAGCTTGAGCTTGTTCAGTTCCTTTTCCCTGCCCACCATTTCGGAGTAGATCATCCGTTCCGCTCCCAAACGGGCTCTGTACACTCTCTCCTTAACTGATAAAAGTCTGAATACAGTGACAGGTTCAGTCCTGCCTTTTAGTGAGACGGACTCTAAGGTTTCAAATTCGAAATCGTTCTTTGTGTATCTGTAGGTTAAGGGACCGATGTAGATGCTGTTTTTTGTACTAATATCTCTCAATTGAGAAGCTAAATTCACAGCCTCACCTATGACTGAGTATACTTTATCTGTGCTGCCAACGCCTGCTATTACCGTGCCGGAGTTGACTCCAATACGTATACTCAGAGGAATCCTGAGGTTCTCTTTCTTGTTGAATGTATCCAGAGTGTTACGTAGCTCTATGGCCGCATTTATCGCCTTTTTTGGTGCGTCCTCTATAGCTTGGGGGATACCAAAGGACGCCATGAAACTCCCCCCCGTGGTCTCATCTATCCGGCTTTCGTATTTCCTGATAACAGAATCAAACATCGCAAAACAGCGATTGATCACTAAAGCTGCTTCTTCTGTTTCCAGGCTCTCCAGAACCTCCGAATAACCGAGTATCTCGCCGGAAAATATAGTAGCTTGCCGCCGTTCCGTTTCCCTCCCTGCTTCCAAACTTTTCTTTGCAGCCAGATCTTCTTTTTCCTTCTCCAGAGATATTTTGAGCTTGGTCAAATCTGATATGAGCCGGTCTGCTGATTGATACCGCCTCTCTGGTTGCTTCCGCAGACACTTCAAGACAATACGTTCTGCTTCCTCCGGAATATCCTCCTTCAAATCCATTGGGGGTTTAGGAGTATTGTGGATGATCGCATACAACATCGATTGCTCATTTTCCCCTTGAAACGGAAGATATCCAGTAAGCAATTCATAAAACACTACTCCCAGGGACCACAGGTCTATGTGTTGGTCCGTACTTTCTCCCATGGCCTGCTCGGGAGACATGTATGCCGGAGTGCCTGTAATTGACGATGTCAGGGTCAGTTTCGCCTCACTGACCAGTTTGGCCAGGCCAAAATCGACGATCTTTATGACTCGATCACTTGTTTCTATGATGTTAGCCGGCTTGATGTCCCGATGAACTATCCCCTCACTATGCGCCTTGGACAATCCCTGAGCCACCTGGATCACGATCTCTATTGCATCAGCTAAAGGGACAGCCCCCCTCTTGATCTTTTGCCTAAGCGTCTCTCCCTCATAATAGGCCATGGCGATATACAACTGGCCATCTTCGGTCTCATCGATCTCATGGATAGTGCATATGTTCTGATGATCGAGAACTGAAACTGTCTGGGCTTCCAGGACAAAACGCACCTTGGCATCTTTATGGCTGCTGAGTGCAGAAGGCAAAAACTTGAGAGCAACAAAGCGTTTAAGTTTATCATCCTTGGCTTTGTACACCACTCCCATGCCGCCCCTGCCAAGCTCTTCATGTATTTTATACCTGCCAGCAAAAATTGTTTCAGGTTTGAATTTTATCCTGGGAAGGAAGATGGTTTCAGGGTCGGCGATTAAAGTTTCATCAGAAACTGTAAAAGAGGTGGCACATTTAATGCAAAACTGGGAATCTTCTGGATTTGGGGTATCGCAATGAGGACACTTCATTTTAAATGTTCATTCCCCTTTAAGCTTTAGTAAGAATAACAATTTATAAGATTCTAGTCAACCCCTTCCATAGTGTTGTCAATGCAAAGTAAAAACTTCCGGTTTTCTGCCACGCCAAAATTTCCGGTTTTAACATCGATCAAACATGTCCTTATAATCATACTTTTTCCATGGATGCTCCATTTGACCTGCCCCCCATCAATGTGCCACCTATAAAGTTAAATTTGCAGCCTTTGAGGTTTGCTCCTTTAACCAATGAAGCCTAGGCACGTGCATTGATAATCAATCCTCCCTATCCCCAGGGTAAAATTGCGTCGCATTAGATGCATTATGTCAACCCATAAATTCTATGCTGTAGATATCAGTAAATCAGAAAAAAACGGCATCTAAAAACTCGGAAATTTTGGGTGCGAATCTAGTAATGGTAAGGTCTGGATTTGATACTTATTAAAGTAGCAAAAATTTAAATGTTCATGAAAAATGAACAATGCGAATTATTGAACATTAAACTTTATAAAAATAATAAATTCTTATAATTTAAGGGTTGTATAAAAAAAAATATTGACATTTGTACATTTTTTTGTTATGTTCACGAATATTGTACGACTAATATAACTGTACAAATACAGGAGTGTGATTATCAATGAACATGGAAATTATGGAGAAAGAAATTTTAAATCGAGCGCTGCAAAAATTTCGTGAAAATACAGGACTTACAGCTGAGATAATTGAGATGGCTGCAAGGGCAACTAATGCGGGCTACATTCATGATGCAATAATCAAAATTAAATGGAAAGATTTGGATTACTTTTTTGCGGTTGAAGTTAAAAACATCATTACGCGTGCGACACTTGGAGGAGCGATACAACAGTTCCATTTATTTAAGGAAAAAGGGATGCTCGTAGCAAGGTATATTACCCCTCAAATAGCAGACGAGCTAAAAAAAATGGACATTCCTTTCATGGACGTCACAGGAAATGCATATATAAATGAACCACCTTTGCTTATCTTCATAAAAGGGAATAAGCCTACTGATAAATATCGCTTAGAGCAGCCGGTGCGGACATTTCGACCGGCAGGACTACAAGTTATTTTTGCACTTTTATGCAATCAAGGTCTGGAAAATGCTCCTTTTAGAGAAATAGCTAATAAAGCAGCTGTTGCCTTAGGAACAGTCGGCTGGGTTATGTACGATCTAAGGAGAACGAACTATCTGATGGATCTACATCCACGAAATCGACGATTGATTCGCAAAGAAAATTTGTTGAACAGATGGGCTACTGTATATCCTGAGCAATTGCGACCGAAAAAGATGCTGGGCCGCTTTCGTGCGGATAAACAGGATTGGCGGAAGTATGCAGAAATAAAAGATATTAAAGGTCTGTGGGGCGGCGAGCTGGCTGCAAACATATTGACCAAATATCTGAAGCCACAAATTTATACAATTTATGCAAAACTCCCTATTGGTAGGTTTTTACTGAAAAACAAGCTTAAAAAGGATAACAATGGAGATATAGAAATTCTCAATATATTTTGGGAGTTCGGGCTTGATCGGTTAAATGATGAGTTGGTGCCTCCCCTCTTGATTTACGCGGACCTTCTTGCAACAGGTGATGCCCGAAATATTGAAACTGCGAGGATTATTTATGAAAGGGAACTTACTAGACTTATCGGGGAAGATTGATAAAGTTAGACTGCTAGCTTTTGAGAAAGTTTCAAAGGTAGCAGACTATCTAGGTATCCCATTCTTTATAATAGGTGCTGCAGCTAGGGATTTGATACTTATGAATGGCCATAACATACCTACTATCAGAGCTACTCTTGATATTGATTTTGGAGTTCAAGTTCCAAGTTGGGATCAATATTTGAGACTAAAACAAGGCTTAATGGAGACGGGTGAATTTACTGAAACCGAGGATGTCCAGAGGATGATGTTTCATAGCAGTCTAAGAATAGATTTAATTCCATTCGGGCCGATTGCAGATAACACAAGTACGATTAAATGGCCGCCCAGTCAGGAAATTGTGATGAGTGTTCTTGGATTTGAGGAATCATTCCGTCATTCACAAACTGTTAGACTAAGTTCAAATCCCAAACTTGACATAAAAATAGTAACACTAGCTGGTTTAGCGGCTATGAAAATAATCTCTTGGAAAGATAGA
This sequence comes from Candidatus Aminicenantota bacterium, assembly GCA_004377005.1. GTDB lineage: Bacteria > Acidobacteriota > Aminicenantia > Aminicenantales > Aminicenantaceae > SOIV01. Next base: position 12,450 of record SOIV01000051.1, read on the forward strand.
TACCCAGAACGCGATAGAGATGCAAGCGATTTAGCATTAATTATTCGAAACTATACAGATGCAGGAAATGTTGAGCGGATTTTTGATGAAGCATTAGATTTAGTGGACTCTGAAGATTTTGATTATGTATCTGTTGGAGCGCGATTACTGGGTCGAGATATCGCTGTGATTCTTTCAACTGATGCCAAGGCTGTAGTTTTAGAAATATTGAATAATGAAACAGGAAAGCAAGATCGTTATAGACTTCTAGAAGATATGATGCGGAGTGATTTATTATTAACCAATGATTTTGAAGATGTACTCAGGTGGCTTGAGGAAGTGAAAACAGGAATTTTGGAGGGGATTTAAGCAGAACTAATAAATAATGAATCTTTTGAGATGATGAAATCCTTAATACAAACTGCGCATATCTATATGTAATTCATAAAATCTGCGTCGCATATCTATTACTACGGAATATGGCACAATTTGTTTTACCGAAGCTTACTGGGGTTATCGGGGAAAGGGGAAAGGAAAATTTGTAACCGAGAAACCAATCAGGGCGGAAGCTCCCTTCAAGTTTACAACCACCTGGACTAGGTATTGACTCTAATTACAAATTAATGCATACGCCTCGAGCAACCTTAACCCTTTAGTTGCCCAAAAAAGAAGTAGCCAACTATCTGAGGTCTAAGTCTCGAGCTCTAACAGAAAAACTGCTAATTCTGGAATATTATTTTTCTTTCACAATCGCCATTAACCAGAAATAGGCAATCAAAATTAACACGAATCTGTCCACTTCCACAAGCAATTGACCTCATTTTTTTCCTATGATATAAGCCATAGAGAGTGTTAGCTTCAGCTAGTTGGAGGGATCGTTAATTCTGCTCCTGCTATTTTCATTAGGCTGATTTCACGAAAAATTAAATCTAGCTCAAAGATTAGGAGGGATAACCGATAATGAAGAAAAACTGGATGGCAGAACTCACCTATCATTATGAAAAAACTCGGCGCCGATATCCTCAAGATCGGCTGATGATTCTTTTTGATATCGACGGTACAATTCTAGATATGCGCTATATGGTATTTCATGTTCTGAAAGCCTTTGATAAAAAGCATGACACCCATTTTTTTCGAAAGCTTAGTGTCTCTGATATTACTGTACATGAGAATCAAGTGGATAGTTTTTTAGCAGAGTTACGAATTCCATCAGAGGAACAGAGAGAGATCATAAAGTGGTATAATCAGCATCGCTGGTCTTCGGAGTATATCCTTCAGTCTCACCATCCATTTTCTGGGGTCCTTGAGGTTATTCGATGGTTCCAACTCCAGCCAAATACCTTTGTTGGCTTGAATACTGGACGGCCTGAATCAATTCTAAGTGATACCTTAAGATCCCTGAATAAATTAGGTAAAGAGTATAAAGTTCAATTTAGCGATGAACTGTTGCATATGAATCCTCAGGGCTGGGAACAAGAAGTAGAAAATTCGAAGGTTGCTGGAGTGCGCCATTTTCAAAAAAAAGGGTATCGCATCTTCGCCTTTGTAGACAACGAGCCCGATAATTTGAAGGTGGTCTCCAATATTGATCCAGATCAAGAAATTCTCCTGCTTCATGCGAATACTATCTTCGAATCTAAAAGGACCAGATTACCTTCCCGTACGGTCAAAGGTAAAGCATACGACATAACTGAACTAATTCCTGAGAAAGAACTGCCCCAGCATATTCAATTTGTTTGGCATGGTATAAACGACGAAGTGAACTTACGTCAATTTCTAGCTTCTGAGATTACTTGGGGTGAATGTGATGTTCGTATGGATCCAATAGCCAATGAGTTGATTCTTCGTCACGATTCCTTTGTAGAACTCCCTCTGGATGTAGACGAAGAGTGGTTTAGTTTGGATCGCCTGCTCCATCGCTTGTTAAAAACAGGCAAGTCAATTAAGCTCGATTTAAAGGCAGGCGGTATTTTGGTAGATAAGGTTTTGAAATTCATTGAATCTTCCAGCTTTGATGAATCTTGCCTGTGGTTTAACGGCAATGTGGAAAGACTGCAAGAGCAAGGGTTCAGAAAATTAGCCAGTGCCTACCCCAATGCTATTTTGCAATGCCCTGTTGATTTTTTAGCTCCTCTGATTAGCAGTGCCCCAGAAAAAGCTAAGGAAATACTCGATATGTTTATAAAATGGGGTATCAACCGCTTTTCCATTAGTTGGAAAACTCAGGACATGCGCAATTTCTTTGATCAGATGGATAAGTGGGGATTTGAAGTCAATATTTACAACGTTCCTGATTTAGAGTCATTCCTGGAGGTGGTGCTTCTCATGCCGCGATCTATCACGTCCGATTTCAATTTTCCTAAATGGCATTATTATGGCAGAGGCTCAGGAGAAGATGGTAGCCATTATGAATATTCTATACGAAAGACGATTGGAAGAAGGTAGGTGCAAATAGACGCTAACACACCATGAAAAATTATCCAAAGCAGGAAGCCAAAGACCTTGAAGCCCTGGCTTCCCTGGATTGAAAAAGGACGCTGAGCGAATTAGCACCCCATAGCTAAAGAGGAGTAAGGAAAAAAATGAATGTTGAAGAGAGGCTGAAAGCTCAAAGAATAGTAATCGCTATTGCTTTGATATTAATGTCGTTGATTTCATTTAATTTCGCCTTAAAAGGCACTTACACAATTATTTCTTTAATTGTAGGCTTTGCTTTTTTAGGGATGGCGCTTTTTCTCTTGTTTGGATTAAAGAAAAAACATTGAGGCGAGTGGAAGTCAGAGACCCTTAAGCCCTGGCTTCCCGAAATTGAAAGGGACAGCTGAGCGAATTTAAAGTTAATTTCTTTTCCCCGAGAGGACAGTGTCGTAGAATTACCAATGTGTCCCGCATACTTCAGGACGAGCTTAAACGTAAGAAGTCTATAATTAAGTAAAGAATGGTGTTATGAAATATTTGCATAGATCTCTGTTAGCCCTTATATTGGGGGTTGTAATAGTATCGTTACTGGGTTTCTGTAAGGAGGCCAATAAAAAAAAGGAAATGGAGAAACATGCTTTCGGGAAAACGGCAGATGGAACACCGGTTGAGCTTTATACCCTGACGAATGCTAATGGTTTAGAAGCGAAAATCACAAACTACGGGGGCATTGTGGTTTCATTACTGGTGCCGGATCGGGATGGGAAACCGGGAGATGTAGTACTGGGATATGAGACCCTGGAGGAATACATCGAGAATAACCCATACTTCGGTACACTCGTCGGGCGTTACGGAAACCGTATAGCCCGTGGTAAATTCACGTTGGAAGGAATTGAATATACCCTTGCCCAAAACGACGGCGAAAATCATCTGCATGGTGGCCCCAAAGGATTTGACAAGGTCGTGTGGAAAGCGGATGCAGTCAGGAGTAAAAACAGCGTGGGGTTAAAACTCACTTACCTGAGCAAAGATGGCGAAGAAGGATACCCGGGGAATCTCTCAGTAACGGTTGTCTACACCTTGACCAACGACAATGAGTTGAAGATAGAATACACTGCAGTGACAGACAAGGTTACCATAGTTAATCTAACCCATCACGGCTATTTTAATCTTGCCGGTGCGGGGTTGGGAGATATTCTGGGGCATGAGTTAATGATTAAGGCGGACAGATTTACTCCGGTAGATAAAGGCTTGATACCTACAGGAGAACTGAGGAGCGTCAAGGGCACACCTATGGACTTTACCCGGGCGGTCGCTATCGGTGCACGGATTGATCAGGCTGCTGGGCAATTGGTTTTGGGCGGTGGTTATGACCATAATTGGGTGCTGAATAATGGTGATGGTTCGCTGGCTTTGGCAGCCAAGGTTTATGAGCCCACAACAGGGCGGGTCATGGAAGTTTATACGACTGAGCCCGGCATACAGTTTTATTCAGGGAATTTCCTGGATGGCAGTATCACAGGAAAAGGTGGCAAAGTGTACGAGTATCGTTACGGGTTCTGTCTGGAAACGCAACATTTTCCGGATTCTCCCAATAAGTCTGACTTCCCCTCGACCGTTCTCAAGCCGGGTGAAACGTATACAACAACCACGATCTACACGTTTTCTGTGAAGTAGCATAGGCAATACTCAGGGACGGGCAACATATTGTGAGTCAAAACAAACATTTTGTTGCGTTCGTACTCTATTTTGCCCGCCACACATATGAAATGCACATTATGCCCCGACGTCACCTTTCTTTTATCACCGAGCTCAATGAGTGAGAAGATGAACAGACTGACTACCAACGTGATAGAAACATTCAGAAAAACGTGGTCATCAGCCCCTGATGTCATCAGTGTTGCACCCGGAAGAGTAAATCTTATTGGCGAACACACTGATTACACCGGAGGATTTGTTCTCCCGGTTGCAATAGATAGAGAAATCGTTTTCGCTGCAAAGAAAGTACCGGGAAATACAATAACCGGCTTCTCAATTGATTTTAATGAAGAGGCTTCATGTCAAATTGGTGAATATGACCCAAAACATCCATGTGGATGGTTTCGCTATGTTATGGGTGTATTATCTGAATTAGAGCGGATAAACAAAACTATTGAGGGTTTTAAGTTTACTGTGGGAGGCAATGTTCCAATAGGCTCGGGGCTTTCTTCTTCAGCAGCTCTTGAAATGGCTGTGAATACCGCAATGGAATGCCTTCTGGGATTTCAATTAAATGATAAAGAAGCTGCACTTCTATGCCAGAGAGCAGAGAATAACTTTGTTGGCATGAATTGCGGCATTATGGACCAGTATATCTCCAGGATGGGGAAAAAAGATCACGCAATTCTCATCGACTGCACTGACCTGTCTACTAAAGCTATTAAAATCAATACTCCCGGTTACTCATGGCTTGTTATAGACTCAATGAAAAGGCGCGGGCTTGTAGACTCGGAATACAATAAAAGACGATTGGAATGTGAAGAAGGTGTAAAATGTGCACAATCTGTTCTCCCTGAAAGAGAGATTAGTGGTTTAAGAAACATTACTGTTGATGATTTACATACTCTTGGTACCTCATGCGATGAACATGTTTTCCGAAGAGTTAAACATGTTGTCACTGAGAATGACCGCGTTTTAAAAACGGTAAAAGCACTGGAAACGGGTGACATTGATGCTGTAGGAAAAAACCTTTATGCATCCCACGAAAGTCTTCGTAACGATTTCGAGGTATCCTGTAAAGAGCTTGACATGCTGGTCGAAATTCTTTCAGAAGTAGATGGCGTATCAGGTGCACGACTAACTGGTGCGGGATTCGGCGGCTGTGTCATAGCATCCTTAAGGAATGATTCTATCGATTTTGCCGAAAGAGCTATTGCAGAAAAATATCATCCACAAAGTCTCCCCGCAGGTGAGAGCGCTAAAGTATGGCTCATTAATATTTCTGATGCTGCTAGGTGTCTGTAAACAAATGAAACATACATTCCTGCCAGCCCTTCGGGTCTGTCCTTTGATAAACAGGCCCCAAAAGAAGGGACAAGCACGAAGACCTGTTCTATTATTTAAAAGAAGGATAATGAATTATGGAGTTGAGCTGGCTTGACATTGGGCTTTTTTTAGCATTTTTTGCTGTTACTGTTGGAACCAGTCTGTACAAAAGCTGGAGAGAAGAAACCGGTGAAGATTTCTTTTTGGCGAGCCGCGGACTGTATTGGCCCATAATCGGCATTTCCCTCATAGCCGCCAATATTTCCACCGAACACTTTGTTGGAATGTCCGGACAAGGCGCCGGTATTGCCGGAATGGCTGTTGCCAGTTACGAATGGCTGGCGGCAATCACTTTGGTATTCGTTGCACTCTTTTTTCTGCCCAAGTTCTTAAAAAGCGGCATTTACACAATTCCGGAATACCTTGAATATCGCTATAATGCGACGGCGCGGGCAATTATGGCCTTTTATATGGTAGTTATATACGTTTTTGTCACTATCTCAGCTGTTATTTATTCAGGAGCCCTGACTCTCCATACCATATTCGGTATGAAAATGACACATGCCGTATGGCTCATCGGTGGTATAGCTGCCTTTTATGCCACGTGGGGAGGATTAAAAGCTGTTGCCTGGGCAGACCTTTTTCAGGGTTCGGCTCTTATTATCGGGGGAGCAATAACTATGGTTCTCGGCTTCAATGCGGTGGGCGGCGTCGGCACCTTCTTTGAAGCCAATGCCGATAAACTCCATGTGATACTTCCCCGGGACCACGCTGTAATACCCTGGACTGCTCTTGTCATTGGTCTTTGGATACCTAACTTTTATTATTGGGGGTTGAACCAGTTCATTGCTCAAAGAACGCTTGCCGCTAAAAGTCTCAAACAAGGTCAGCTCGGTATTATTTTTGCAGCATTCCTCAAACTCCTTATTCCGTTCATCATTATCTTTCCGGGGATAATGGCGGCGCAGCTTTACACAGATCAGCTCGCCGCTACCAGCGACGTCGCCTACCCGTTGCTTATCAGGAATCTCATCCCCACCGGTCTGAAAGGATTTATATTCGCAGCCATATGCGGAGCAGTTATAAGTTCGCTCGCCTCGATGCTAAACTCCGCATCCACTATCTTTACTATGGATTTATTCAAACGTCACTGGAAAAAGGATGCATCCGGCCATTCGCTGGTAACGATGGGACGTATTATGACATTATTATTTGTTGGCATTGGCTGTTTGTTGGCACCTCAGCTTGGTGCAGAAAGATTCAAAGGAATCTTCAATTATATCCAGGAGTTCCAGGGCTTTATCTCACCCGGAATACTCGCAGCCTTCGCCTTTGGTTTGATTTTCAAACGTACTCCTGCTTCTGCCGGGGTTACCGCCTTGCTGCTTAATGTTCCCATCTACGGTTTTCTTTTGAAATATTTCGGGAATATTGCATTTCTTAATAGAATAGCAATCACATTCGGAATATTGATTTTAGCAATGGCAATCATCACGAAAAGGAGTCCACTCCCCCAACCGAAAGTTTTGCCCACAAGAGAGCATTTTGATATGAAGCCGGCTCCTTCGGTTATATGGCTGGGCACTTTGGTGATAGCAATCACCATAACTCTTTATATTATCTTCTGGTAAGACGTTTTTGCCGAAAAAGATGATAATTATTTGTAAAGAAACTTCTTTCACAGCTTGTAGAGCCTTCGCCCGTTTTACTGCTATTCTCTAAACTTGACTTCACCGACACCTGAGAATAAAATCTACCCATAACCAAAATAGAGATAAAAGATGATATGTAAACATTGTCTCAAAGATGTGACGCAATATGCTCCTCTTGGCTACTGTGCTCAGTGTGGCGTATGGTACAAAGCCGAAGGCGAAGAAATAAAGGGCGTATACATGCTCTGTTCTACAAAAATAGACAATCCAGAAAAGTGCAATCTGGTAGTTCAAAGCCTGTTCATAAAGGCTGACGAATTGCCAGAAAGTGGAGAAAAACCTATTGCTACAGCAAGAATGCCAAACATTCGTAAAGCCGATAAGATCTGTGTCTCTTGTGCGGATAAACACTTTGTTTTGTAGTTTTTTAATTAGACCTTAGAGCGATCAGATTCATGGCCGTTCTTTTTTTTTAAAAAGTAGCCTGTCCCCTTTCCCAACACCCCATCTCCCAGTCTATAGGGTGATTTTTGGCTTGTACGCATCCTCGACTGCGGTGAACTTTTTAGCCTTTTCAGGTGAGGGAATGAATGCAAAATTCATCTTTCATATCCTCTCTACTGATGATTGACAGTATGAGAGTACTCTGCAACCATATGAGCTTGCTGTGAATAACCTGTGGATACTATTTGAAGAAACTGTTTTTGGGAAGAAGAGAAAAATAACTTGAAGTGACCGTCTATTATCTATGAATTATTTGAGAGCTCTTTTAGGAAAGGTAAAAGTGAAAAGAGTTGACAAATATTGTCAAATTGTTTATTTTAAGGAAACTCCATAAGGAGCAATAATGGGATCAAATCTTGGCGAACTTCTTCTACGGGAAAAAGTCATAAATCAAGACCAACTGAAGACTGCTGCTGATTATGAGAAGAAGAATAAAGTTACTATCGGAAGTGCTCTGGTAACCTTAGGTCATGTTTCAGAAGAAGAAATGGCCCAGGCATTAAGCCGCCAGCTGGGCTATCCTTATATTGACCTCAGTCAATTCGAAGTCTACCCCGATGTTATCAATCTTATACCCGTCGACATTGCCAAAAAACACATAATTATGCCTATTCATAGAATTCGGTCTTTTTTAACGATGGCCATGGTCGACCCAACAGATTTGGATGTCATCGAAAATGTCAGGTTTCGTACGAGCTTGAGCATCCAGCCTGTTATCGCCTCAGAGTCCGGGATTAATGATGCCATAAACAAATACTACGGTGCTACTGATTCCATCCGTGTTAAAGAAATAATAGATGAAATCGCGCATGCTGATGACGGAGCAGTAGACGTCATTGAGGAAGAAGGGGAAGAGTATAGTATGGAAGAGCTGGTTCACTCCACAGAAGAGGCTCCTGTCATCACCCTTGTGAACACGATATTTATGGATGCCATAAGAAAAGGAGCCAGTGATGTCCATTTTGAGCCGTATGAGCGCTCCTTCCGAGTGAGATACCGCATTGACGGCGTTCTTCATGAAATGATGGATCTAGCCATGAAGTTCAAAAATCCGGTGCTATCACGGGTGAAGATCCTCTCTGCCATGGATATAGCAGAAAAAAGGCTGCCTCAGGACGGGCGGATAAAAATGAGAGTAAAATGGGGGGAAAACAATCGCAAAGAAGTTGATATGAGAGTATCTTGCATACCAACGATTTTTGGGGAGAAAATTGTTTCCCGTATTCTTGACCGCGAAATGTTGCAGTTAGACCTTACGAAATTAGGCTTTGAGCGAGAGTCTCTTGACGTTTTTGAGAAAGCTATTGTCAGACCCTGGGGAATTATTCTGGTCACTGGGCCTACAGGAAGCGGGAAGACAAATACTTTGTATTCCGCTATTTCCAATTTAAACGCCAAGGAAAAGAACATCATGACGGCTGAAGATCCTGTAGAGTTTTATATGCCTGGAATAAACCAGGTTAATATAAAGGACGAAATTGGTTTAAATTTTGCTACTTCTCTTAGATCTTTCTTAAGACAGGACCCTGATATCATGCTTGTCGGTGAGATGAGGGATTATGAGACTGTTGATATTGCTATAAAAGCTGCGCTAACTGGCCATCTTGTCTTTTCCACTGTTCATACCAACGATGCAGCAGGCACAATTATCAGGCTGGTGAACATGGATGTCGAGCCCTTTTTGATCTCAGACTCTCTTGCTCTGATCGTAGCCCAAAGGCTCATAAGGCGCCTGTGCAAAAAATGCCGTGAAGAACAAAAACTTGCTCCTGAAGCCCTTGTTGACATTGGCTTTTCTCCAGAAGAAGCGGGGAAAGTGAAAGTCTTTAAAACCAAGGGCTGTGCTGCTTGCAATGACACAGGCTACAAAGGAAGGACCGGGCTTTTTGAAGTCATGGAAATAACTGATAGTATAAGAGAGATTATTTTAAAAAAGGGACAACCCAGGGAAATAAAAGCGGTAGCTATGAAGAACGGAATGATTAGCTTGCGTCAAAGCGGGTTGACTAAGATAAAAGACGGAGTTACAACAGTCGAGGAAGTTTTAAGAGAAACCGTAAAGGACGGGGAGATACAAAATGACAAAAACAATGCATGAAATGCTTAAAATTGCCTGTGATAGGGATGCAAGTGATTTACACATAACAACCAGCATCCCACCACGGATCAGAGTCCATGGCAGATTGATCTCGCTCGACCATCCACCTTTAACTGCGGTTGAAACCAAGAATCTTATCTACAGTTTATTAACAGATAAGCAGAAGAAAACGTTTGAAGAGAAATTGGAGCTTGATTTCTCTTTTGGCATAAAAGATATGGGACGCTTTCGGGCGAATGTCTTCATGCAGAGAGGAGCAGTTGCAGGAGCCTTTCGGAGATTTCTTAGCCAGATGTGGAGCTTTCCTAAATTGGGCGTTCCGCCAAGAGTTGCCCAGCTCTGCTATCTGCCCCGGGGATTGGTCTTGGTGACAGGGCCAACAGGCTGTGGGAAGTCAACAACTCTAGCTTGCATGATTGAACATATCAATGCAGAAAGAGGCGTTCATATAGTAACCATAGAAGATCCTATTGAATATTTTTTCACTGCTGGTAAGTCCATGATCAACCAAAGGGAACTCGGTTCTGACACATTGTCTTACCCCAACGCGCTTCGTTCTGTTTTGAGAGAAGATCCAGATGTTGTTTTTGTCGGGGAAATGAGAGATTTACCGACCGTGGAAGCCACCTTGCACGTGGCCGAAACCGGGCATCTCACTCTCTCAACCCTTCATACTAATTCAGCGTCTGAGACGGTTTCAAGGATTGTCGATATTTTTCCCGCTCAGTACCAGGCTCAAGTAAGAATCACACTTTCCATGTGCTTGGAAGCGGTGTTGACTCAGGCCCTCTTGCCTCGAGCGGGCGGAACCGGAAGAGTTCTGGCTATGGAGATCCTCATCCCTAATGCAGCAATCAGGAATCTCATAAGAGAAAATAAACTCCACCAGATATACTCCGCCATGCAGATGGGCCAAGAGAAATATGGGATGCTAACCTTTAACCAATCTTTAGCCAGCCTTTATACCAGAGGGCAAATCACCCTCGAGACCGCCATGAGAGTCTCCTACAAACCGGATGAATTGACAGAGATAATTGAAAGAGGAGGGGTACGCAAAGTGGCAACTGAAGGCTATTCTCCAGCTAATTTGAGAAAATAAAAGGAGGAATGAGATGGCTGTTTTTGTCTGGAAAGGTAAAAATCGTTATGGAGATGTTGTCGATGGAGAGCGTGTTGCTAAGTCCATAGCAGACTTGACAAGAACCCTGAAGAGAGAGCAGATAACCGTCTTTGATGTCTCAAAGAAAAAAGTTGATATAAAGATCCCCTTTCTTAAAAGAGAAAAAGTCAGTCTCAAAGAATTAGCGATCTACAGCAGGCAAATTTCTGTTTTGGTAGACGCAGATCTTCCTTTGATTCAAAGCTTGACCATGCTGGCCGATCAGACAAAGAACATTTATTTTAAAACTGTAATTCAAACCATTAGGAAAGATGTTGAGGCTGGTTCCACTTTAAATGAGGCCAAAAGGAAATTTCCCAACGTCTTTGATAACCTCTACTGCAATCTTGTGGCCTCAGGAGAGCAGAGCGGTTCGCTCGATGTTATGCTGCGGCGCTTAGCCGAGTATTTGGAAAGTATTGTCAAGTTAAAGGCCCAGATCAAACAGGCAATGACCTACCCTGTGGCTGTCTTGATTTTTTCTCTTGTAGTTACGATTTTCATGATGTGGAAGGTTATTCCGGTTTTTTCTAGTATTTTTGTCGAGTTGGGAGCAGATATGCCCCTCCTTACAGTGGTGGTTCTAGTTATAAGTGATTTTGTCCAGAGCTATATATTGTTCATCTTTCTCGGGCTTATAGGCTCTGTTTTTCTTTTCAGGCATTTTAAGAAAACAAAAGCGGGAAGAAGGATCATTGATAAATCGATGCTTAAAATGCCTCTTTTTGGACCATTGTTCCGGAAGGTTGCCTTCTCTCGAATCACACGAACTTTAGCCACACTCCTTTCTGGAGGTGTGCCCATGCTGGAGAGTCTTAAAATCACCTCCACTACGGCTGGAAATGTTATCTTAGAAGATCGTATTGTTTTGGCCCGAACCATGGTCTCCGAGGGAGGAAATCTTACAGATGCCCTTAGAGAAAAAGCTCTTTTTCCCATAATGATAACACAGATGGTAAGTGTGGGTGAAGCCACGGGAAATCTGGATTCAATGTTGGGGAAGGTAGCCGATTTTTATGATGATGAGGTTGAAACTGCAGTTGGGGCCCTTCTTTCTATATTGGAGCCCATTCTTCTTATCTTCATCGGAGGGTTAATCGGATCGATCGTTATTTCCATGTACCTGCCTGTCTTCAGTCTGATGCAACAGTTTTAAGGAGTAGATAGACAGAAGACAAAGATAATTTTTCGCAAGCCAGGAGATGGAAAAGAATCAAGAAGAACAGCCAAAATGCAAAAAAGACAGGAAACTGAGGAGATAGATACAAAAAAAAAAGACATCTTATGGCTAATTCTTCTTCGTTTAATCATAGTCACGTCTCTTGTAGTTTCAGCCGTTATAATTCAATACAGCACATCAGTCTTTCTCCCGCTTAATTCCTTTTACTACTTAATCCTCTTATTCTACATTCTCTCTTTCATCTATTTTATTTTTTATACCTGGGGAAAATATCTCACCCTCCAGGCCTACTTACAAATATTTTTCGACCTCTTTTTGATTACAGCCCTTGTCTATATTTCCGGAGGATTACAAGGGTCTTTTTACTTCCTTTATATTTTGGGAATAATTGCAGCAAGCATCGTTCTCTCAAAGCGTGCTGCCTATCTGACCGCAGCCCTCTCTGCCATCTTTTTTGGTTATCTTGTGGTTTTGATGTATCGGAGAATCATTCCTTCTTTTGCTCCCGGGGAAATTCTGGATATTTCTCTGGGTCTTGTTATAAACAATATTTTTATTGCCTGGAGCGCCTTTTTCCTCGTGGCCTTTTTAATGAATTACCTGACCGGGAGTTTACAGAAGACAAGGGACGAGCTTCGCCTGACTCAAAAAGAGCTTGAAGTAAAAAAACGGCTGGCAGTGGCTGGAGAGGTCTCAGCCCAACTGGCTCATGAAATCCGGAATCCCCTGGCAGCAATCTCAGGCTCTGTTCAGGTTCTGAAAGACGAATTAGACCTGCACGAAGAGCAAAAAGATCTGATGAATATCATTGTTAAAGAATCAGGGAGAGTGTCTCGATCCATTGAGCAATTCTTGAATTTAGCTTCCCCGGTCAAGCAAGCCTTTTCCTCTATCGACCTCTCAGCTATTTTAGAAGAAACCGTGGTCTTGCTTCAAAGCGGCGGCGAGCTAAACGGGAACTTTCGGGTTGAGGGGAATTTTAAATCAGTCCATGTTCGATATTTTGGAAGCGGCAGCCAGTTCAAGCAGCTGTTCTGGAATATCATTAAGAATTCGCTCAGAGCCATGCCCGATGGCGGGACGTTGACTGTTGATTTTAACCAGGAGAAAAAGGATAAAATCCAATTAAGGATTGCCGATACCGGAAAAGGCATGACCGGAGAGGAAAAAGAAAGGATTTTTGAACCTTTCTATTCTGGTTTTGAGGGTGGGCAGGGAATTGGAATGGCTGTTGTTCACCGGATTGTGGGCGACTATAAAGGGGAAATCAAAATTGACTCTGAGCTTAATAAAGGAACAGAGATCGTCATAACTCTTCCCCTGAGGGGACCTGGAAATCCAGGAATACTGAAAAGTGTAAAGAAAAAGAAAGATGGAAAAAATACTCATAATAGACGATGAAAAGAGCGTTCTCGATATGCTCAACGTAGTCTTTAAAAAGGAAGGCTACAGAGTAAAGAAATCCCTTTCTGCCCAAAAAGCCCTTGAATTGATAGAGGAAGAAGACTTTGACCTTATCCTCTCCGATATAAGGCTCCCCCAGATAAGCGGAATGGAGCTTCTCCGGAAGGTCAAGGAGAAAAAGCCCGGGATTCCTGTCATCATGATAACAGCTTACGGGACGATCAAGCAGGCAGTGGAGGCTCTTAAAGCAGGGGCCATAGATTATGTGGTGAAGCCTTTTGACGTGGAAGAGCTGAAAATCATTGTTTCTCAAGGACTGGAAAAGATAAAGCTTAAAGAAGAGAATATTCTTCTTAAAAAAGAACTCAAGGAGAAATATAGTTTCAAGAACATGGTGGGCAAGAGTAAGAAAATGAAGGAGATTTACAGCTTGATTGAAAAGCTTGCAGCAACAGATTCCACTGTTCTTATAACTGGAGAAAGCGGTACGGGAAAAGAGATGGCTGCCAGAGCAGTTCATCTTCTCAGCCCGCGTTGGGATAATCCATTTGTCTCCCTAAACTGCGCAGCTCTTCCCGAAAATCTATTGGAGAGCGAGCTTTTTGGCCATGTGAAAGGGTCTTTTACAGGCGCAGTGGTTAATAAAAAAGGCATGTTCGAAGTGGCAGAGAAAGGAGTTTTATTTTTAGACGAGGTAGGAGAAATGTCTCCCTGGACTCAGGTGAAGCTCCTTGGGGCTATCCAGGATAAGAAAGTAAGAAGAGTGGGGGGGACCGAGGAAATTCCGGTTGATGTCCGGATCATCGCCGCTACCAATCAAAATTTAAAGAAGAAAATCGAGGAAGAGAAATTCAGGGAAGACCTCTTTTACCGCCTGAATGTCATTTCTTTTGAAATGCCCCCTTTAAGAGAGAAAAAAGAAGACCTGCCGCTCCTTGTCTCTCATTTCCTCAAGAAATACTGCCAGAAGATGGGAAAAAAGATGAAAAGAATTGTTCCCGAAGTGATGAATATCTTCGAATCCTACCCTTGGCCAGGGAATGTCAGGGAGCTCGAGAACCTGATAGAAAGAATCGTCGCCATCGAGGACAGGGAGACAATAACAGAAGATAGCCTTCCTGAGGAACTTTTAAAACCACATAAAAAGCCGGAAACCAACCTCCTTTTTCAGCAGGGTTTTAACCTCAATTCACATCTTGATGAAATTGCCCAAAATTATATCAAAGAGGCTCGCCAGGCTGCGAACGGTAACCTCAAGGAAACAGCTTCTCTCCTTGACGTCAGCTACCGCACATTGAGGTACCTCATCGATAAATACGGCTTAAAATCTTCCTGAAAAACTCCATAAGAAGGAAAATTAAAGGAGATAATAGAATTTTGCCTGATAAGTGACATATTTTGTCAAAAGAGAGACAAAAGATGTCATTTTGGAGCCGAAAAATTGAGATTTTAAAATATAATCTTTTTATTTTCAATAAGTTAATATTTTTTTAATTTGGCACAGAAATTGCTAAATAAAGATTGCACATTAAATAATGTCAAATTTAACATTTTCTGGTGGACTAGAACAATAAAGTCGCCAGAGCCAAGGAGGTTTTAATGTTAAAAAAAGTAAGAGGTTTTACACTGATTGAGCTGCTTATCGTTGTGGCTATTATCGGAATTCTTGCCGCCCTTCTCATCCCCAACGCCATAACCGCCATTCAGAAAGCGAAGCAAAAAAGCACCATGAAGGATGTCGTCGTCATTTCCACAGCCATTGCAGATTATGTCACTGATAACGGAGTAGCTCCTACTCAGACAGCTGGTACTTATTCAGGCGGCGACGAGTTCTATCTTTCACTTTCTCCCTTCTACCTCAAAGTCATGCCTGTTACCGATCAGTGGGGTAATGGTTTCTATATCTATTGCAATGTTGCTGTAAATGGAAATTATGGAATCAGTGGGGCTCTTGGAGATGATTTCTTGGTTTCTTCCTGGGGACGTGACAAGATACTGGAAAGTTTTACTTTCGATCCTAGTTCACCTGAAGTTGGAATGTATGTGGTAAGTACAGGAGCACATTTCAACAATGATTTAGTTATGTGGAATGGTTCCTGGATTCGTGCTCCAAGGACTGCTGCAGCCGGTACCTAATTTCAAGCTAGCACTCGCTAAAGTACTTTCCAAACTTGGAAGAGGGCGATACATCAAGCAGTGTATCGCCCTCTTCTTTTATCTAGTAACTAAATGTAAGATAAACGCAATGTATATTTTTGCAATATCATTGCGAGCCCTGAAAGGGCGTGGCAATCCCATACAATAAATTGTCATTGCGAGTGACCGAAGGGAGCGTGACAATCTCATCCTATAAAGACGAGATCGCCACTTAGCTTCGCTCCTCGCGATGACAGTGGAATAATTGCGTTTGTATTAGTAACTAAATATAGTATAATTTTATCTCTGGAGTTGCTCTAAAAAGAGAATTCAAATGTTGAAAAAAGCAAGGGGTTTTACATTGATTGAATTGCTCATCGTTGTTGCTATCGTCGGTATCCTCTCGGCGCTTGTCATCCCCAATGCCGTAGTTGCCATACAGAAAGCCAAGCAAAAAGAAACTATGAAGCAAATCGTCCACATCGCCACTGCCTGTGCAGATTATGTAAGCAGCATGGGATATGCTCCTGATTATGGAAATCAATCAGGTCCGCTTCAAGCTGGCAGCAACTTCGTGACTTCTATTTCTCCATTCTTTTTAAAAGTTTGCCCTATAAATGATCAATGGGGGAATCCTTTTCGAGTTTATACAGGCACAGCCATAGCCTCGGTTTACGATATTCCAGCAGAAGATGTATATGATGATGACTTTTTAATTGTTTCCTTAGGACGTGACCGCGCAGATGGCGGTGCTGTAAATTTTACCTATCGGCCAGAAAACCTTGCATTAGGCCTTTATCAGATCAATTCTGTGGCGGATTTCAATAATGATTTGATCAATTTGGATGGATCTTGGCTTCATGCTCCACGAATAATGTTAAGTGGTTCATGATTTAAATAATTTTTTAGCTATGCAGTGCGGTACATTACCTAATGTGTCGCTTTTTTTTCGCCCTTCCATACTTGACTGATCCCCGCTCTCCTTTTATTCAAGGACTTATGTTATAATCTCAGCAACAAGGAATGCGAACAATTGTCCTTTTGATTATTTATACTCTTCTGACGATTCTTCTCATTCCCCTTCTTCTTTTCTGCTACCCGATAAAGTTTGCTCAGCCTATTATCTTGATCGCCAAGTGGGCTTTTTGGATCGGGCAGAAAATATTGGGGATTCGCCTTGATGCTTCCGGAATCGAGAGAATAGATAAAAAAGTGCCCTATGTTTTTATGGCTAACCATCTGAGTTTAATCGACGGGCCTTTGCTTTTTATGCTCATTCCTCAATTTGTTAGAGTTCTCCTGAAAAAAGAAGCTTTCAGGATTCCTATTATCGGCCAGGCTATGAGGCAGGTGGGTTTTGTTTCTGTTGATAGAAAAAGTTTAAAGGGAGGAAAAAAGAGCATAGATCGAGCCACTCGCATGATAAAAGAGAAGGGCATTTCCTTCCTGATATTTCCCGAAGGCACAAGGAGTCGAGACGGGAAACTTCAGCCATTCAAGCGGGGAGGATTATTCCTGGCGGTCAACAGCCAGGTCCCCATATTTCCTGTGAGCATAAAGGGAAGCTACGCACTCCTGCCCAAGGGTTCTTTTTTTGCAAAAAAAGGAAAAGTGGACGTGATATTTCATCCGCCCGTTTCTGTTCAGGGATTTGACAGGAACAACCTCTCCCAGCTTATGGGTAAAGTCAGAAGCGTCATACAGAGTGGATTAGATTGAAAATTTTCAAGAAACTTTATTATTAGCCAGGAGGGAAGATGGATTATCAAAATGTTATCGAGGAATGGAGACAAATTGCAGAAGATTTTTTTGCAGCCAGGGGTGATCTTTTCGAAAAAGTTGTGAGCCTCTCGGTCGAAAAGCTAAGAGCCGGCCATAAGATTCTGATTTTTGGTAACGGCGGAAGCGCTGCCCAAGCTCAACATTTTGCTGCAGAGCTTGTGAATAAATTTCTAAAGGAAAGGGCTCCTATTCGAGCGATATCCTTAACCACAGACACTTCTTCCCTCACGTCTATCGCCAATGATATATCCTACGACTATGTCTTCAGCCGCCAGATAGAAGCCCTTGGGGATAAAGAGGATGTTGCCCTGGGCCTTTCCACAAGCGGAAACTCACCCAACGTAATGGAAGCCATGAAAGTTGCTAAAGAGAGAGGATTGTTCACCGTAGCCTTCACCGGAAAGGGAGGAGGAAAGCTCAGCTCTCTCGTTGATTATCTCCTTGATGTGTCTTCAGAGAGCACTCCCAGGATTCAGGAGGTTCATCTTCTCCTCCTTCATCTTTTAGCTGAGGAGATAGAAAAAAGGTTGGAATAAAATTCTTTACCTTGACCGCCAGAACCTCTCCCTGCGCGGTCTGGATTTGGATTCCCTGAACGTGATGGGCTTCTCCTCCGCAGCCGGGCTTTCAAGTACAGGTGCCTTTTCTTTTTTTTCACTTTTATCGATGCGGAAGGATCGTTCTGCTGCATAAAGAATTTCTTCTCTGAGTCCTTCGGAGGAAACTTCCTCCGTAAACTTCCGTCTACCTGCCACTAAATCCTTTATATAGTTTTGAAGCTGCTCCTCAGAGTAGAAGTTGCGGAGGGCGTATTCATCAAGACTCTTTCCTTCGCAGAGCCTTATTTCCTTGGTTCCGAGCAGTCCTTTCTCATAGTGGTTGGTTCCCCTTAAATCCCCCCTCTGGATTTGAGCCATAAGATTGATGGGAACACGGCTCACCTTGCGCACCAATCTTTTTTTCGTTTGACCGTTTTCTTCATGAGTTTCGATAATCTCTCCAAGCCCCCCTGTGTTGTACTGCATGAATTTGAGTTTTCCCGGGTAGTTGCTGGCCAGGGTCATGATTATTTCATAGAAGCGGTTGATTTTTTTAGCTCTGGGCCCGACGATGAAAGGATCGGTTCCGACAATGCGCACTGATTCACCGGCTTTGAGGGGCTGGCTGGCAAAGCTGTGAGTGCTTTCTCCCCAGAGATAGGCAAGCACAGCTTGTTCCGGGGTCAACTCCTGGGCAAAACTCATGATCGTATTTCTTCGAGTGATGAAAGCAAAGACAAGCCCGTCAAGTTCTTCCAGAGGAGGGAGGTTGATAGATTTAGAGTAGATGCCAACCGTTTTTCCCTTTATCTTGACCTTGAGTTTATCACGCCTCACAACTGCCCTTCCGTTCGCCGTAAGAGTTTCATCGAGAAAATCGACTTCCCCATCGGCTTTGATCATGACGTTTTCAAACAGCGCAGATTTGTCGGTTAGAGCGTTATACATCGCTTCCTGGCTTTCTTGTTCAACATCTGTTTTCACAAAGAAGTTGTCTTCTGTCCCCAAGGCAGATCCGTCATTCTTCAAGAAAACAATATCATCCTGGGAAACTATAGTCTTTTCGCCTTTATCATAATCAAGCCCGAGCTTGTGGCAGGACCAGGTGGATTTTCCCGTTGCTGTCAGGCCAAACAGAAATACTCCGTAGGTTTTGAGCTTATTGTTGGAATCTCTGACCGTAACCAGCTTTGTTCCGGCGTGAAGACCGAGCATACCCAGCTCATCAGCTGACCACATGGCCTGGCGGAGAAAACCTTTTTTGTCTTCTCCCATGTAATCAGTTCCCAGAGCGACATTAATTTTTTCTTCAGGAAGAACAAGAACTTGCTGCCGCAGAAGATGCTCTTCCGGAATATGAATCATGGTGAACTCAGGGCCAGGATGCTTTCCCGGTTTGAACATGGTGTGTCCCCACATAAATCCGATGCGGTAGTTCACAAGATCTGCTTCGGAAACATAAAGATTGCAGATGGGGTTGTAGGAATCATTTTCTCCCATCTGTCTCCGGATGTGGTAGAAGGGAAGAGTTCTCAGAAGATGGAGCACCTTATCCAGCTCTTCCGGCGCCCTGGAGATGAGAGTTTGCTGTTCTGTTGTGGGAGAAGAAAGGCGGACTGCTTCACTCCCTAAGTAAACAGTTTTCGGAGCAATCCGGCTTGATATGGCTGCCCGCCAGCCGTAGGATCCGAACTTTGTTTTCACTCCCGATGCTTTGGCTTTTGGCTCGAGCCATTTGAGGTCTACAGCTCTGATGTTCGGTCCCTTTAAGACTCGAGAGAGCTCCTCCTTGAATTTATTGTAGGCTTCCTGGTTGTGAATTCCTTTGTTATTCATCGGAATTATGCATTTTCTTTTATTAATATAAACGCAATATATATTTTTACAACGTCATTGCGAACGCAGCGTGGCAAATCGTCGTTGCGAGCGCAGCGTGGCAATCTCAAGCAATAAATTGTCATTGCGAGGAGCGTAGCGACGCGGCAATCTCAACCTTTTTTATGCTGCACAGCCTGTTCCGAGCAAAGCGAAGGAATCTTCTTCGCTCCTCGCGATGACACTGGAATAATTGCGTTTGTATTAGATTATTCTGTTTTTGGCTCATCTGTCACAATTTTTTTGAGGTCATCTACTGAAGCCTTTCCGCTGTTAAAGAGGTAACAGGAACTGCTCTCGAGAAGACGCTCGAAAAAATTCCTCTGAAGTTCCATCTTTTCAGGGGTTGTGAGCAAAAGATGGGGATTGAAAAAAGGCTGGCTTTTAGAGGGACTGAGACCGCGCGTTAGTCCCAGGCTCTGTCCGGATTCGAGAATGCGCAGGGCATCCTCAACCTGGACTTCCACTACTGGGGGAGAGACAGTATCATAGCGGAGGATGAATACCCAGCGGAGAGAAGTTCTCTTAACGTGCATTGCCGGTCCCTCGATCCAATAAGGATCAAGAAGAGCATGGGAATCTTTGGAGGCTTTATAGCAATAGGGGGAGCCGCGGTCAAGACGGCAGTCGTCAATGCGAAGGCATTCTGCATCCTGGCAGTCTTCCTTGAGCGTAATTACGTTTTCACATTTACTTGAGTCGAAAAGAGGAGCTAAGCGAGGATAGGATTCAACCGTGTTTGTCGGGAAAAAAAGCTTTCTTTCGACAGAATCAGCCAGGGCTGGGCCTCCTGCCAAGCGGACGAAGATGATGTCGTTGGAGTGCAAGCGCAATCTTTTATCTTGAAGAAGAGCGAAGAAAAGTTCAGTCTTTTTTGTTCCTTTTGGCCCGATCAGGACGAGACCGCTTCCGTCAATTTCAGCCGACATTCCCCGGATAGTGTGGACATTAAAGAGCTTTTCGGAGACGTCCATGACAAGACCGAGAGCCAGACTGCGCAGAGAAACGTAATTGTCTGTGTTGACGAGCACGCCTGTGTTTGTTTCTGAGTTATAGAAAGAGTGCGGTTCGCGTCCTGTTATTCCGTCGACAGCGTATATGATGCCGTGGGGTTCCAGGTCTGCTTCAAGTTGAGCCGGGTACCAGTTTTCGATCCAGAAATCATTGAGATGGGAGACATTCGTGCGCAGCTGAACAATGACGCCGTTGATGTTGGCGTTCCATTCATAATAGTTTTCGTAGCTGAGATGGCTTTCCATTTCAGCGATCAGAGCATCCTTCATTTTGACAGGGATTGAGGAATCTACGGGCACTGATTTTTTTCTTCGTGTTATCGTATTGTCTAAAGATATGCGCTTGATTTTTTTGGCTGTTTTAAGGTTTGAGAGGGCCTGTGTGATCCTGTCCATACCTTTTTCCAGGTTTTCCATGGAAGTTGCGTATGAAATACGGATATAATCATCGGCACCAAAGGAATCTCCTGGAACTATAGCTACTAAAGCCTCTTTTAGAAGATAATAAGCCATGCCGTAAGAGTTTCGAATCTGGACATTGTTGAATTCTTTATCATAATAAGAGGAGAGATTCGGAAAAAGATAGAATGCTCCCTGTGGTTTGAAACAGGAGAGATGAGGGATTCTCTGAAGCCTCATCAAGAGATAATTTCTCCGTCTCTGAAACTCAGATGTCATTTTGGAAACTTCATGCTGGGGACCGGTCAAGGCTTCTAAACTCGCCTTTTGAGAGATCGAGCAGGCATTGGAGGTGGTGTGGCTCTGGATTTTGGCCATGCCATTGATTATTTCTGCAGGGCCGGCTGCATATCCTATTCGCCATCCAGTCATGGAGTAAGATTTTGAGACTCCGTTGACGATAGCTGTTTTCTTTTTTATTTCCTCTCCCAGGGAAGCGAAGCTAACAAAACGAAAGTCATCATAGACGATTTTTTCATAGATTTCATCAGTGATAACGAAGATATCTTCTTCCATAACTACGTCCGCCAAGGCTTCAAGGTCGCGTTTTTCGTAGGCTGCTCCTGTGGGATTGGAGGGATTGTTCAGTATCAAAGCCTTGGTGGCAGGGGAGATGGCAGACTTTAGCTGATCTGGCGTCAGAAGAAATCCGTCTTCCTCCTTGGTAGGGATTATTACAACTTTGCCTTTAGCGAGTGAGACTGAATGGGGATAGGTTACCCAGTAGGGAGCCGGGATGATGACTTCTTGGCCTTCATCAATCAGCGCTTGAACGAGATGGTAAAGCGAGCTCTTTGCTCCTGAGGAGACGATGATTTCATCCATAGCATATGTGAGGCCAAAATCTTGTTTCATGCGGTTTATGATCGCTTCTTTCAGCGCTGGAATTCCGTCGTTTGCCGTATACTTGGTAAAATTTTGCTCAATGGCCTGGATTCCAGCCGCTTTTACATTATCAGGAGTGGAAAAGTCTGGCTCTCCCACACTGAGGTCAACAACGTCTATTCCCTCGGCTTTCATTGCCTTGGCTTTGGCTGATATTTTAAGAGTGGGAGATATGCCGATTTGACTAGCTTTTTCTGATATCATGACTGACCTACTTTTCCTGGGGAATGATTATTCTTCTTCTTTCTCTTCAGACGTGAGTTTCTCTTTGAAATATTTCTTCAGGTCAACCCCTGTCAGGGACTTGACTACCTCTGGCATTTGAGCCAGAATTTCTGCTACTTGGGCGGTGATTTTTGAAGTACCCAGGCCTTTATCTCCTCCGACAATCACAATTTTATCAACCTTGGAAAGAGGTTCGGAGACGGCCTTGGTCAATTCAGGGAGGACTTTAAGATAAGTATCAAAGAGAGCAGCCTTGTCGTACTTTTCCCAGGCTTGAGCTTTTTTCAGCATTGTTTCAGCCTCGGCTAAACCTCGTTGCTTGAGCTCTTCGGCTGCAGCAGTACCTTCGAGTTTTGTCGCTTCTGATTTTCCCCTGGCTTCAGCCAGGATGCGGTATTCTTCTGCCTCTGCTTCGGCTTTTAGCTGGTATTTGCGGGCGTCAGAAGGTTTGATAACGCTGGACTCAAGCTCTTTCTGCTTACGGCCGATTTCTAAATCCTCTATCTTTATGGATTGTTCCTTTTCTATGATCTTTACTTTGGCTTCTTCTTTTTTTATTTCCTGGTCGATACGGAAGCGCTCAAGTTCATAGGAGAGGTCTGCTTGTGCTTTTTTCTGGTTGACCAGAGCCTGCGACTCGGCCTTTTTGCCCTCGTTTTCCCACTCGGCCTTGGCGATGAGGGCTGCGGCAGCTAGGCGGGCCACTTCTGCTTCCTTTCGAGCTTCTGAAGATTTGACCACGGCTTGCTTTTCTGTTTCTGCTTCTGCGATTGTAGCGTCTCGTTTGGCTGCAGCTATCTGTGGCTTTCCGAGGGCATCGAGGTATCCCTGGGTGTCGCTTATGTCTTTAAGGGCAAAGGACATCATGACCAGACCCATCAGGGCAAAGTCTTTATGAGCAGCCTGGATCACTTTTGATGAAAATTCGTGTCTTGCCGTATAAATTTCTTCCACGGTCATGGCACCTATAACCTCTCTCATCTTTCCCTCTAGGATTGTCATGGCGACATCCTTGATGCCTTCTTTTCCTAACCCCAAAAATTGCTCTGCTGCCAGGCGAATAGAGTGGTCAGAGGAATCTATCTTGACCTGAGCAGTGGATTCAGCCATGAGGGGAACTCCTCCTCGGGTGAGAACTTCTGGGGTTTTAATGTTCAAGGTGATCACTTCCATGGGCAAGATGTCTACGGTTTCAATGAAAGGCAAGACAAAAGTGCCCCCTCCTAGACGATAGCGATAGCCGACTTTTCTCTTTGTTCCATCAGGGGCGATCACTGTTTTCTTTCTTCCTCCAGAAATAATAAGAGCTTGATTGGGGCCGACTTTTCGATACTGTTTGGCCGTGAGGAGGATTATTAAGGCTAATAAAATAAGTATGATGCCTAATATGATCAGCTTGGTTATGATGGTCATAATAACCTCCTTGGAATTAAGCCTCTCGAGATAAGGCAGGATTTTGATGAATTATTCATAATTATAAATACTTGCTTGTTTTTCTTAAAATCCTTTGATAGCGGAAATGTTATATTGAAGAGTTATTATTGTCAAGAAGGCACTCTCTTAAGTACGCATATCAAATTCCCCTATTTCGAAAAAATGGGGCCAGGCCCCATTTTCTCTTCGCTAAGTAAAATTTGTTCCTGATAAAAGGCGGGCTATTTTTTCTTGAGCTCCAGTTTTTCTCTAAAGTAGGCGATGGTTTCGAGCAGTCCCTCCTCTAAACCTATTTTTGGCTGCCAGCCGAGTTTTTCTTTGGCTAATGAGATATCCGGACATCGGCGCACAGGGTCATCCGAGGGCAGAGGCTTGCGGATGATCTTGGAAGAGCTCTTGGTGAGTTTGATTATTTTTTCGGCTAACTCAAGGATGGTGGATTCTGCTGGATTTCCCAGGTTCACGGGCTGTGTAAAACCTTCTTTATCCATCGTCATTATGATAGCATCAATGAGGTCTGAGACATAGCAAAAGGAGCGTGTTTGAGTTCCGTCTCCGTAAACGGTGACCGGTTCTCCTCTTAGTGCCTGAACGATAAAGTTGCTGACAACCCTTCCGTCATTTATGGCCATCCGCGGGCCGTAGGTGTTAAATATACGGACTATTCTGGTGTCAACGTTGTTCTGACGGTGGTAGTCCATCATCAGCGTTTCAGCCACTCTTTTTCCTTCGTCATAGCAGCTTCGAATACCGACAGGATTGACGTTTCCCCAGTAACTTTCTTGTTGAGGATGAACTGCCGGATTCCCGTAAATTTCAGATGTAGAAGCGAGGAGGATGCGGGCTTTTATCCGTTTGGCCAAGCCCAGCATATTGATGGTCCCCATGACGCTGGTCTTTACCGTTTTTATCGCATTGTGCTGGTAGTGGAGTGGTGAGGCAGGGCAAGCGAGATTATAAATTTTATCAACCTCCAAAAAGATAGGATGGATGATGTCGTGGCGGATCAGTTCGAAATAAGGGTGGGAAAAGAGGTGCCGGATATTATCTTTGTAGCCCGAGAAAAAATTGTCGACACAGACCACATCCGCCCCCTTTTCTAAAAGAGAGTCGCAAAGATGGCTGCCTAAAAAACCGGCTCCTCCTGTTATAAGGATTCGATTCATATTTTTTTCTCCTTTTTACCTGTAGGCCATGAAGAGGACGCTCTTTTTTTTGAGGGTGTCCTTCTGCACTTGGGCTATTTCTTTTATTCCCTTATAGGCTAAGTTTAAAAGAGTGCTCAGTTCTTTTCTTGAAAATGGATTTTTCTCTGCTGTTGCCTGTAATTCCACGAGCTGCTCCTTCTCTGTACCGACAACATTCATATCAATTTCTGCTTTTGAATCCTCGGAGTAATCGAGGTCAAGGAGGATTTCTCCTCCCACAATGCCCACACTGATGCCGCTGACCAGGTATTTGAGGGGCATCCGGTCGATGATCTTTTCGTCCATCATCTTTTTCAAGGCGAGGGCTAAGGCAATGCAGCCGGCTGTTACCGAAGCTGTTCTTGTCCCCCCGTCAGCCTGGAGGACGTCACAGTCAAGGATGATAGTCCTCTCTCCAAGGACGCTAAGATCTGTCACGGCACGAAGTGAGCGCCCTATGAGGCGCTGAATTTCTTGACTTCGGCCCGAAATATGAGCACGTGTTCTTTCTCTAATGTTTCTTTTTTCAGTGGAACGGGGAAGCATGGAGTATTCGGCCGTGATCCAGCCAGTTCCGCTTTTCTTAAGGAAGGGCGGAACCTTCTCTTCAATTGTAGCTGCAGCAACGATTCTGGTTTTGCCGATCTCTATGAAAGCAGAACCGTCAGCAAAATCCAGATAATCTGGCTTGATTTTTATCGGTCTTAATTCATCGAAAGATCTCTTATTGGCTCTCATTTTCCCGTTTCCTTCAGAATCCTCGCATCCACTCGGGGAAGCTTGTTGAAATTTTAATTTTTCTTTCCTTATATATCAAGGATTTGACCATTTTCAAAATTCAAGCCTCCTCTTCCTCTGGTCTCGTTTTCCACCTGTTGTGGAACCAAAACCAATAATCTGGATTTTTCCTTATCTGAATTTCTATAATCTTAGTGCATATTTGGGTAATTTTCAATACATCCTGGTTGTAATTTCCTCCCAAGGTTATGCTTAGAGGGCTGAATATTTTAAGGTGATAGGCATGGGATGATGTAGGATAGCAAAATACCGGGATGAGAGGTGATTTTGTCCTGAGGGAAAAAGATGCCAGGCTTGGGGTTGTGGCTGCTTTCTTGCCAAAAAAATCGACAAAGACAGCTTGTTGTCTGAGAACATTCTGATCTATCAAAAAGGCAACCATTTCTCTTGCCCGTAGAGATTGAAGAATCTTTTTTGTTGCCTGATTTTTGTAGATGACGTGGGACCCCTGGCTTGTTCTGAGCTTGAGGAGTTCTTTCTCCAGGAGCTTGTTATCCAGGGGGCGGGCAATGACACTTAGTTTTCCCTTTTTGGCTAGAAAAAACGGAATGATTTCCCAGCTTCCGTAGTGAGCAGAGAAGAGGAGCGCTCCCTTTTTTTCTCGAAGAGCTTTAAGCAGATTTTCTTCGCCTTCGACATTTATGAGGGCATTCCTTTTCTCTTCTCCAAGACGAGGAAGCTTTATGATGTCCATGAAGGTCTTTCCGAAATGCATAAAGGAGTTTCGGGCTATTCTTTTAAGCTCAGAAGGGGGCAATTCCTTTCCAAAAGCGATTTTCAGGTTGGATAAGGCGATCAGGCGATGCCTTTTATCCAGGTAATAAAAGGCTAATCCTAAGGTTTGTCCCAAAGAGAGACACAGCTTCCGGGAAAGAATGGACAAAGGAGCTTTGGCTATTTGAAAGAGTGAGAATTCAAATAATTCTTTAAAACTTGCCATTTTAGAATATTACACCCAATTTTGGAGTAGATTTGATATCCTGGCGTAAAATTTATCCTCCACCTCGAGGTCGATCTTTAAATAATAAGCAGGGATTTTTTTAAAGCTATTGTTGTGAATAATCTTCAAGGCGTCTTTCTCAGTAGTGATGATTGCTTCAGCGTTGATTTTTTTGTATTTTTCTGTGATTTTTTCCAGAGAAGATTTGGGGTAGGGATGATGATCAGGAAATTTAAAGAAAAACGATGGCTTTATGCCTTCCTCGTGGAGGATGGATAAGAATCTTTCAGGCCGGGCTATTCCGCAAAAAGCGAGAACTTTTTTTCTTTTAAGCTTTTCACCCGGCTCTCTCCCTTCCTCTACTAACCTGAAGAAACCCTTATTTTTAACAGAGTATTCAAAGACGGTTGATTCAGGAAAGCGTTCCCTTATTCTTTTTTTTCTCTGAGGATCGACTCCTTTCTTCATCAAAAGAATGTTGGCTCTTTTAAGGGAAGAGACAGGTTCGCGAAATGCAATTTTTTCTGCCGGAGTGTAGAGAACAATGTCCAAATCTCTGTGGAGGCGGCGATGCTGGAAGCCGTCATCCAGCACAGCAAGCTCGAAACCCAAGCTCTTTGCTTTTTGGCAGGAGAGAAGACGATTTTTACCGATGAAAATTCCAGCCTGAGGAATGCTTTGGGCGACCATAAATGGCTCATCACCGGAATCCTCCCAAGGAGCGAGAATGTTTTTTCCGTCAGAAAGAATACCTCCGCTCTTTTCCCATCTCCCTTTATACCCACGGGAGATCAGGGCAGGTTTGAAGCCGTGTTTAATGAGATAGGTTATCAGATTTATGACTAATGGCGTTTTTTCTGTCCCCCCAAAGGCGATGCTTCCCACGCTGATAACGGACAAAGGCGCTTTTTTTGGTGTTGATATTTTCTTTTTGTAAAACCAATTTTTAATCTGGCATCCTGAGCGGTTGAAAAGAGAAAGAAGGAATAAGAGAAATTTCATCCTCCGGGGAATATACTATATTCGATTTTCTCTTTCAAGTTTAGAGTTTGGGGAACGTCCCCATTTTTGCTTTGACTTTTTTCTTTGTCTTATGATAGTTTTTGCTTTCTATTCAAAACATAAGATGAGTATTTTGGCATAATGCTCGTTCATCACAAGGATAAAGGAGGATATGATATGAAAAAAGGAATATTTTCGTCTAGGTTTCTATTGGTTCTGTGTCTGGGATTGGCCGTAAGCCTTTTCCTCGGTGCGAAAAAAGCAAAGAAAGAACCTGAACTTCTTCTCAAAGAATCAGTCCTTGATGGGCTGAGATGGAGATGTATCGGCCCGTCCAACATGGGAGGACGGATTGATGATTTTGCTGTTGTGGAAAGCAACCCTAAAATTATTTATGCAGGGACTGCCTCAGGAGGAGTGTGGAAGACCACCAATAACGGCGTAACCTGGGAACCCATTTTCGACGACCAGATTACTAGCACCATCGGCGATGTGACCGTGGCGCCTTCCAATCCGGGTATAATCTGGGTTGGCACTGGAGAACCGAACAATCGTCAGAGTTCTTCCTGGGGAGACGGGATTTATAAATCTACTGATAGCGGCAGGACATGGAAAAATATGGGGCTTCGTGATACCCATCATATTGGTCGTATTGTCATCCATCCGACCAATCCGGATATTGTTTATGTTGCAGCCTTGGGGCATCTCTGGGGTCCGAACAAAGAAAGGGGCCTGTTTAGAACCATGGATGGCGGAAAAACCTGGCGCAATACTAAATTTATTGATGAGAATACAGGATTTGTGGATGTTGCTCTGGATCATGAGAATCCAAATGTTCTGTATGCAGCAGCTTATCAGAGGCGCCGCCGCGGCTGGGGTTTTAACGGAGGAGGACCTGGCAGTGGTCTTTACAAGACGACCGACGGCGGAGAAACATGGGCCCGTCTGACAAATGGACTGCCTTCAGGAAACACAGGACGTATCGGAGTAGATATTTACCGCAGTAGCCCCAATGTTGTCTATGCCGTTATCGAACACAAACAGGGTGGAGTTTTTCGCTCTGAAGATAAAGGCTTAACCTGGAAAAAGATGTCGAGCACCAATCCTCGGCCCATGTATTACAGCAAGATACGCATCGACCCGAACAACGACCAGAGGATCTGGGTTCTCGGAGCTTCTATGTATGTCTCTGAGGATGGAGGTAAGTCTTTCAACACTAATTATGTAAGGGGGGTACATGGCGACCATCATGCCATGTGGATTAACCCTTCCGATTCCAATCATATGGTCCTGGGCTCAGATGGAGGGATTTATTTTTCTTATGATCGCGGCAAAACCTGGGATTTTGTCAATACGCTCCCTCTCGGACAGTTTTACGAAATAGGTTTTGATATGCGGAATCCTTATTATGTCTACGGAGGATTGCAGGATAACGGCAGCTGGGGAGGTCCCAGCTCAACCTTGAATAGAATTGGAGTTTCCAACGAGGACTGGGTCAGAATCGGGGGAGGAGATGGCTTTTATACTCAAGTAGATCCCGAAGACAACAACACCATCTATGCCGAATCCCAGAATGGGAGACTCTACAGGTTTGACGTGAGGTCAGGAGAAAGCAAGTCCATAAGGCCTGAACCTAATGATGAGAAAGAGCGTTACAGGTTTAACTGGAATTCTCCGATTTTGATATCTCCTCATGATCCCAAGACAATCTATTACGGCGGAAACAAACTGTTTAAATCCAAAGATAGAGGAGAGACATGGGAAGCCACGATTGATCTGACAACTCAGCAGGATAGAGAAAAGCTTCCGCTTATGGGAGTGCTTCCAGACAAGGACACGCTTTCCCGACACGACGGCATTTCCTATTACGGCGATATCACAACAGTTTCTGAGTCCCCTCTTAAAGAAGGTCTCATCTATGCAGGCACAGATGACGGTAACTTACAGGTCTCCCGCGATGGCGGGAAGAATTGGAAGAATGTGATCGGTAAAGTTCCTCGGATGCCCAAGTATACCTATGTCACCAGGGTTGTAGCTTCCCGCTTTAAAGAAGGGACAGCCTATGCCACATTTGACGGCCACCGCAATAATGATTTCAAAGCATATGTCTTCATGACAACCGATTATGGGGAGAGCTGGAAGAATATCTCAAGCAATCTGCCTCAAGGCGGAATTGTCAATGTTATAAGAGAGCATCATCGGAATCCCAATCTTCTTTTTATCGGAACAGAAAGAGGTGCCTACTTCTCTATTGATAGAGGAAAGAAGTGGGTGAAGTTTAAGAGCAACTTCCCCACCGTTCCAGTTGATGACATTGCCATTCATCCTCGAGAGAATGACCTGATTTTTGGCACCCATGGCCGGAGTGTATGGATTTTAGATGATATCACTCCCTTAGAGCAGCTTGCAAAAGATACCTTGGCCTCTTCCGCTTATCTTTTTGACATCCGTAAAGCAACAATCTTTAATCCTTACAACCATAAGGGAAATCTTGGTCACAAATTTTTTGTCGCTCAAAATCCGCCTTTTGGGGCTACGATAAGCTACTACCTGAAAGAGGAAGCGAAAGAGGACGTAAAAATAGCTATACAAGACAGCCAAGGGCGGCAAATAAGGGAGCTCAAAGCTCAGAAAGATGCTGGAATCCATCGCGTTGCCTGGGATTTGAGGTATGGGCCTCCTGAAGCTCTTGGAGAGGATAGGATTAGCCGTCGCTTCAGAGCTCGAGGGCCCTTTGTTCTTCCCGGAGAATATAAGGTGACGTTGAAAACAGCGGGTCAGGAGATGACAAAGATTGTTAAGGTTGAGGGAGACCCCAGGATCGATATTTCCTTCGAGGACAGAAAAGCCCAGCATGATGCCCTGATGAGCATTCATAAGCTGTACCCTGCTATTTCAGCAGCGAGCCGTGCTTCAGATAGTATGAGAAAGGAGATAAAAAAGCAGGAAAGCGCTCTAAAAAAGATTCCTGATATCCCCGCGGCAATTCATGAGTCGATTAAAGCTATCTCCAAAGAGATCGATGATATTCGGCTAAAGTTAATCGGAGACCCCGGATTAGGTTATAGGGGGATGCGCCGTTCAGTCAGGGGACGGCTCCTCATGACTGGAAGGTCTATAGGAGGATATACAGGTGCCCCTTCTGAGCGTCGTGTTCAGCAGATAAGGAAAAATTCTGAAGAGTTAAAGACACTTATTGAGAGGATAAACAAGATAATAGAGGTAGATATCCCCAAGCTGAATGAGTTGATGAACAAAAACAATATCCCCCGTATATTTGTTGGGAAAAAAATAAAAATTAGCTAAGGTTGCAGGACGGCTAGCCTGGCTGAGCCAAATAATTATCTTTTGGAGCAACGAGCATAAAGTAAAGCGGACAAAGATAATAGGAGTTGGTCTGATTCATCAGATCCAAGCTGGTTGATGAACGCTCGAAGCTGGCCGATACCGAAAAGACATAAGGGTCTTTTCCTATACTTTTTGATTTCTCATAATATTTGCACCTATTGAGAGAAAAAAGGAGGATCGAGATTATAAGAAAGGTGGCAGGAATCCTTCTTGTAATGCAGATGGCATTTGTCTCTTTCAGCTGCAAGAGGGAGACGCAGATCAGGGGGGTCGAACTCGAGGTGAGCTTTTCTGAAGCGACTTTATCAGATGACCTGGTTACTGATATCCAGTATAGATGGAAGACGAAGAAGGACTTTGAAGAGGTAAAAGAAGACTACTATGCTTATGTGCATTTTTGGCATAGATATAACCTTCTTTTCTACGATAATCATTCCCCGGAAATTCCGACATCTCAATGGGAGCGGGAAAAGGAATACACTTATTCACGGAGAATATATATTCCTACCTTTATTGATAAGTCTGACCCTGCGTTCAAGGGAGAAGATATCTTGAGATTGTCTATCGGATTGAACTCTCCTTATGACAGGTCCGGGAAACTACCAAAGCCTCTTCTTGAAAAAAAATTAAAGTTTTCGCCTGCTCCTCCCGATACTCCCAAAATCAGCTACGAAGACGGATGGTATGATTTAGAAATAAGCCCGGAGACTTCTCTTAAAAGGTGGAGATGGACAGCCAATGAAGCCAGATGCAAAATTGATAATCCTCGCCAGGATGCTCTGCTGTTTATAAAAGGGGGGGTGAATCTGGGAGTATTGAATAATCAAAAAGTTGTCTTCAAGGTCAACGATTCGATTTTGGATGAGTTCATCCCAGAGGAAAGTCAATTCGAGAAATCATACAGGATAAAAAAAGAAATACTTGGCGAGGCGGATATATTTTACCTCGTTATCTCTACAGATAAAACGTTTATCCCGAAGCAGGTTATACTTCGCTCTAAGGATGAGAGAGAGTTAGGAGTCCAGATTTCCTTTATTTATTTTAGATAGATAAATGCAAATGAAGAAGAGCTTACTCTTTTTTCTTGAGATTTGCTGAGGGAGATCGGAACACCTTAGAGAACTTACTCTTTCCCCTTATTCTTGGCTTTCTTGTTAGGGCTATCTTCTCTTTCTAGCTCCAGTTCTTGCCTGCTGATATTCTTTCCTGGCCCTGGCTTCCTCTTCCTTAGCTTTCTGAAGTCTCAGAGAAGTTTCGCTTATATTTCTCTGAATGTTTTCTCTGGAACTCATGTCATCCATGCTGTAAAATTCTTGCCATAGACCGTTCATCCTCGTGGTTAATAAACCTACTTGCTCGCGCGCGCGCTTCCATTTCTTTTCGAGTTTATCCGGTGTATTTTCTTGAGGCTCCGCTCTGTCTGCGTTTTTAGCTTTTGATCCTCTGGCTTTGGCTCCTGATGGTTCCGCTTTATCTAGTGAAGACATCTCAGATGAGGATCCTGCCATTGCGCTTCCTTCTGGGGGGCCTGCTTGTCTTGAAGTGGTAAGAGCCGGCCCTCTTTTAATGTTTGACAGATCAGCATTGGTAACAACTGTCTTTTCTTGATTCTTTAGTTTTTCTCTTCTTTCTTTTTCTTTTTTGGCTAAATCAACCAAGCTTTGAGAGGAAAGAACAGCGGTAAGGAATAAAGGGAGAGAAATTGCTACGATAATTTTGTTGAAACTCATTTTTCCTTCTCTTTAAAATTTATTTTATACATTAGAACTTTTTATGTCAATCAAACGAATAACTAGCGCTCGCCAAGAATTACTGGCTCTTTCACACCTCTATTTGGCAATAAATACCGTCGGAGATTCATTATTGCCGCAAATATAAGGTAATAAAAACCCCGATATAAGTAAATACCCCTTTGAGATGATTTGGGGAATGATTTTTTTTCTTTTTTTCCTCACCTAAAAAGATGACCTACCCTCACCATTTCAGTTAACCTGGTTTATTCATAAATTATGCCGGCACCCCCTTTTATTTGTCTCTTTATTTGTCTTCTACTGAGATGTCCGAATAAAAATTATCCGTCCATCTGAGGAGACTTCTACTGCTCCATGAACATCGGTGCGGTAGACTTTAGCTCCTATCTTTTTGTATCTTTCTAAAATTTCTTGATCTGGAAAGCCGTACCTGTTGCCCTCGCCTAGGGAGATCACGACGATTTCGGGAGATATCCTGTGGAGAAACGCTTCGGTGCTTGAAGATGGGCTTCCGTGGTGAGGAGATTTGAGCACCTGACTCTTGATTTGCCCGGAGCTTTCTAAAATCTTTTTTTCAGCATCAATTTCGATGTCGCCTGGGAGAAGAAATGAAATTTGATTGTAGGAGAGTCTGAGCACAAGAGATTGGTCATTGTTTATAGTGTAAACATAAGGCTCTCCCTTTTCAGGATGGAGAACTTCGATTCTCACCTTTCTTTCATGATGGGAGTAGCCACGGAAAAGCCTTTTGCGAGAGACAGATGAAGAGAGCGATCTTTTGAATTCCGTGTATGGATCACTTTCCAAGGGACTGAAAGTTTCCCAGTATTCACCTATTTTAAAATTTCTGGCAACTGCTATTAAGCCGTTTAGATGATCGGGATGGGCATGGGTTAAAACCAGGTAATCAATTTTTTTGATTCCTTTCTCCCAAAGGAAAGGAGAAACTACATGTTCGCCTATATCAAAAGTTCCCTCTGGATGACCGCCTCCATCGATAAGCATTTTTTTGCGGCCGGGAAATTCAACCAATATAGACTCTCCCTGTCCGACGTCGATAAAAGTGAGTTTAAGGTTTTTGGATAAGGAGGGAAAAGGATAGGATATCAGAACAGTAAAGAAGACAAGAAAAAGGACGATAAGGACCAATTTTTGTCTCCTTATTTTGGAAGGCAGGAGCAAAAGAAGCAAAAAAAGGAAATAGCCGATTATGGTGATGAGATGGGGTGTGGGTATTCGGTAGGACATGAAAGAGAACTTATCAAAGAGATGTGAACAACTGATGAGAAGGTTTATGAAAGACTCCATACCTTTGGCGAGAAGTTGGGCCAGGAAAGAGCTTACGAAGGAAAGGGGAAGGAATATATAACCGCCGGCCATGATCAGCCCTACCATAGGTAAGGCGGCATAGTTAAGGATAAGAGAGGAGAATGTCACCCTGTTGAAAGAGCTGGCAATAAAAGGAAGAACTCCGAGTTGGGCTGTAAGGGAGAGAACCAGGATATCGCTGATTCTAAAGGGAAGGCGGGGAAAGTATTTAATGATCCTGGGAAAAAAAAGAATGATGGAAAAGGTGGCAGCAAAAGTAAGCTGGAAACCTACATTAAACAGGCTAAAGGGATTGAAAACAAGAAGGATAAAGGCGCTGATGGAGATCGTGTTGATGAGGTTGACATTCCTCCAGATGAGTTTCCCCAAGAGAAATGCCACAGCCATTATTGTAGCCCTCATTACAGAAGGCCTGCCTTCCACCAAAATGGCATAAAAAACGAGAAAGAAAATCACGAACAGATAAGAGAGGCGTGTGGGCACTCTCGAAAGCTTCAAAAGAGAGAAAAGAAAGAAGGAAATAATTGCAATATGAGCTCCAGAAATAGCAAAAAGATGATAAATTCCCGCTTTTTGGAGAGACCGGGTGATAGAAGAATCCATTCTTGATCTTTCACCTAAGAGGAGCGCTTCAAGAACAGCTCCCTGAGGAGAAAGTGCGTTTGTTTCAGAGGAGAAGTAATTTTCGATTTTTTGCTGCAGTTTTTGGCGAATAACAGATACTAGATGTAATGGAGAATACTTTTTTCCGGATTCTAATCTTTCTACAAGAAGCGCGCTTTTGGAAAAAGCCCTGTTGTGGATGTTCTGGCTTTTGAGATATGCATTCAAGGAAGATGCTTTAAAGTTTCTAAAGCCTCTAGAAGAAAGAAGACGGGCAGAAACCTTGATTTCATCATGGATAAAAAGGTTGAGAGAGGAGGAAGACTCTGAGGAATGGGGCACTGTGATCCTCAGATTCCCTCGGATTTTTTCCTCTTTATTCTCGTAAAAAACTTTTTTCACCTTTATAAAGAGAAAGTCCCTGTCAGGTCCACGAGAGGGAGATTTGTACAAAGTGCCGTAAAAATCGGCATAATTTGAGAGCTTTAGCCTCTGAAGGGAATTTTCTTCGAAATTTCTGTCGGAGAGAGAATAGAGACTTGCACCGAGAAGAAAAGTAGAGAGGAGAATTACAAGGAAAGAGTGTCTTTCTTTTCTGAAGATAAAGAAGAGCCAGGCACAAGCGAGAGATGCTATCAAGGATAAGATCCAAGTTAGCAAGGAGAAGGAGAGAAAAGAAGATAGTAAAATTCCTGATGCCAGCGATAAAGCCAGGAAGAGAAAGGGAAAAGGCATCGGTTTAACGAAGATTAAGGAGGATATGTTGCATGCTGGCTCTGGCGTTCGAGACAATCCAAGAGAAGATGGCACATAATTTTGATACCCAGGGTAATGCTTCCTTCATCAGGATTAAAATAAGGATTATGAAGGGGAGCCATGGTTTCTTGTGCGGGATTTTTAGCACCCAAGAAAAAATAGAAGCCTGGAATTTCCTGGCAGTAATACGAGAAATCCTCAGCTACCATCTGGGGAGCTAGCTCTTTGACGTGCTCTTCTCCCAGGACTTTCAAAAGAGTGGGGAGCATGATTTTTGCCAATTCTGGATGGTTATATAGAGAGGGGGGGCCTTTTCTATAGCTAAAAGTGTAGTCTGCTCCGAACGAATGAGTGATTCCTTTTACTATATTTTCCATCAATTGTGGAATTTTTTTCCTGTTTCTATCACTCAGAGTCCTCACCGTCCCCTCAAGAATAACTTTTTCAGCAATAATATTAGATCTTGTTCCTCCACTGATCTTTCCGATAGTCAACACAGCAGGGTCAGTGGGATTGGTTGTGCGGCTGATAACAGATTGGAGACTCACCACTATATTAGAAGCCAGGGCAATGGAATCGACTCCCTCGTGAGGCCGGGCTGCATGAGAGCTTTTTCCTTTGATGACGATTTGAAACCAGTCTGAGCTCGCCATCATATGACCAGGGATAAAGTATGCTTTTCCTAGATCTTCAGGCCAAACGTGAAGCCCGAAAATTGCTCCAACGGAAGGCTCTTGCAGAACGCCTTCTTTTATCATCAGACTCGCCCCGCCTTCCTCGCCGGGAGGGGGCCCCTCTTCGGCAGGTTGAAAAATAAATTTGATGTTGCCTTTGATTTTGTCTTTCAGCGCAGTCAGAACCATGGCTGTGCCCAGAGCTATGGAGGTATGGACATCGTGACCGCAAGCGTGCATGACTCCTGGATTTAGAGATTTAAAAGGAACATCCGTCAATTCCTGGATGGGTAAAGCATCCATATCTGCTCTTATGCCCACTGTGGCTCCTTGCTGAGAGCCGCGGAGCAAAGCCACCACACCAGTTTTGGCGACTCCTTTTTTGACTTCCAGACCTAAGGATATGAGCTTAGCACCCACGAGTTTAGCCGTTTCATACTCACGATTGCTTAGTTCTGGGTTCATGTGCAAGAAGCGTCGTATTTTTATGATTTCAAGGTTATGTTTTTGGATTTCTTTTTCTATCCGAAGTGCTGTGGTTTTATCAACTGTGAGGCCCTTTAGGGGAAAAAGAAGCAGGGCAAACGAGAAGAATAAAA
Source organism: Candidatus Aminicenantota bacterium (assembly GCA_004377005.1). GTDB lineage: Bacteria > Acidobacteriota > Aminicenantia > Aminicenantales > Aminicenantaceae > SOIV01. The sequence goes on from SOIV01000051.1 coordinate 49,203, forward strand.
TTTTATACCTGAGATTCCCTTGCATGGATTTATCTTAGATTTGCTGCAGGATAAAGTCAAGAAATCATATGAGAAGGATGAGATGACTCAGATGGCGATTGTTTCCTTAAAAGTGCCGTAGGCCTCTTTGAGGACGGAAGATATTTCCCCGAGAGTGGCCATTGCTTTTACAGCATTCATTATATAAGGAAGAAGGTTCTTTTCAGCCTCAAGCGCCTCTCTTAATGCCTGCAGCCGGTTTTCCACCAGCTTTTTTGACCTTTTATCTTTTAAGAGATTGAGTTTTTTTATCTGAGCCTTTTCTAACTTTTTTGGAGGATAGTAGAGCCTAAAGTGAATTTTTTCTTCCTTATTTTTGTACTCGTTAAGACCAACGATAATCTGTTCTTTGCTTTCAATTTGTTTTTGATATTTATAGGCACTTTCTTGAATTTCCTTCTGAATAAATCCTTTTTCAATAGCGGCGAGCATTCCTCCCCATTCTTCTATTTTCTGGAGATATTCCATTACTTTTTCCTCAATCTGGTTAGTCAAGCTCTCGATAAAATAAGAGCATCCTAAAGGATCTACTGTATTAGCCACTCCACTTTCGTGGGCAATGATTTGTTGTGTCCGGAGCGCTATCTGGACCGATTCCTCGCTGGGGAGAGCCAGGGCCTCGTCCCTGGAGTTTGTGTGAAGAGATTGTGTGCCTCCCAAGATTGCGGCTAGAGCTTGAAGGGTGATCCTGATGACGTTGTTTTCAGGCTGTTGGGCTAAAAGAGCCACTCCGCTTGTCTGGGTGTGGAACCTGAATTTCCAGGAGAGAGGATTTTTCGCCTTATATTTTTCTCTCATGAGCTTGGCCCATATTCGCCTTGCAGCGCGAAACTTGGCAATCTCTTCAAAGAAGTTATTATGGGATGCCAGAAAAAAAGAAAGGCGAGGGGCGAAGGTGTCCACCTCAAGGCCTGCTTTTTGGGCAGCCTCGATATAGGTGATAGCATTAGCCAAGGTGAAAGCCAGTTCCTGAACAGCCGTAGCTCCCGCTTCTCTGATATGGTAGCCGCTGATGCTCATCGTGTTCCATTGAGGAACATTTTTTTGGCAGAAGGCAAGAATGTCTGTGATGATTTTAAGAGAAGCATGAGGAGGGTATATATAGGTTCCTCGCGCGATATATTCTTTGAGAATATCGTTTTGGATTGTCCCTGAGAGCTTGCTCCATTCCACTCCCTTTTTTTCAGCTAAGGCCAAGTACATGGCGAGAATAATGGCTGCTGTGGAGTTGATTGTCATGGAAACGCTGACTTTATCGAGGGGAATGTGGTTGAAAAGTATTTCCATATCATCGAGGGAGTCGATAGCCACTCCGACTTTGCCCACTTCCCCACTGGCCAGAGGATGATCCGAATCAAAACCCAGCTGGGTTGGAAGATCAAAAGCCACGCTTAGTCCTGTCTGGCCTTGGGAGAGGAGAAAGCGGTATCTTCTGTTGGACTCTTCCGCTGTTCCAAAACCAGCATACTGGCGCATAGTCCACAGCTTTCCCCTGTACATGGTTGGATAAATTCCCCGGGTAAAAGGATATTTACCGGGATCACCCAGATCCCGAGAGAAGTTGAAGTTCGTTAGATCTTTGGCGCTGTAGGTTTTTTTAATTTCAATCTGGGAGGGAGTTAAAAACTTATCTTTTCTTTCTTTATCTGAAGCCATAATCCGCTCAGACTTCTATATTAATCTTCTCTTCATAAAAGCATTGGCAAAAAGTTTTTTTCATGATTAAACATATGTTTTCAATACAGAATTCTGCTTCCAATCAGGAGATGTACCTGGCGAAGACCTGCGAGCCTGCATAGGTTCCTTTGTCTTTTAGCTCCTCTTCTATCTCCAAGAGCCGGTTATACTTGGCCACTCTTTCGCTTCGGCTCAAAGAGCCTGTTTTTATCTGGCCGGAGTCAACGGCGACACTTAAATCTGCAATGAAAGTATCCTCGGTCTCTCCGGAACGGTGGGATATCACTGTGGAATATTCTTTCTCTTGTGCATATCTGATTGTCTCTATTGTCTCGCTCAGGGTGCCTATTTGGTTCAACTTGATCAGGATTGAGTTTCCTATCTTTTTTTCCACGCCCTTTTTAAACCTTTCCAGGTTGGTGACAAAAATATCATCCCCTACAATCTGGATTCTATGGCCAAGCACTTCTGTCATGAGCTTCCAGCCTTCCCAATCATCCTCTGCAAAGCCGTCTTCTATGGAGATAATGGGATATTTTTGAACCAAAGACTCGTAAAAATTAACCATCTCATCTAATGATCTTTTCGAACCATCCGACTTCTTAAAAAAGTATTTCTTGTCGGTGAAGAATTCAGAGGCAGCCACGTCAATAGCGAGAAAGATATCCTCGCCGGGTCTGTAGCCTGCCTTTTGGATGCTTTCAAGAATCAATTCAAGGGCTTCTTCATTGGATTTCAGGTTCGGGGCAAATCCTCCTTCATCTCCCACGGAAGTACTGTAATCTTTTTTTTGGAGGATTTTTTTTAGGTGATGAAAAACTTCTGCGCTCATTCTGATGGCTTCAGAGAAGTTGGGGCTTCCTGTGGGAACGATCATGAACTCCTGAATATCAACGTTGTTATCGGCATGAGAGCCGCCGTTTAGGATGTTGATCAGAGGAACGGGTAGCCGATAGGTTTCTTTTTTCCCCAGGTAGTTATAAAGAGGCAAGCTCGTGGCCTGTGAGGCGGCCTGAGCAACGGCCATGGAAACAGATAGGATTGCGTTAGCCCCTAATTTCTTTTTGGAAGGAGTTCCGTCCAGTTGAATAAGCCTCTTATCTATCTCTTCTTGATCAAGAGCATCTAACCCTACAATATGAGGAGCAATGATCTCTTTAACATTGGCGACAGCTTTGAGGACCCCTTTTCCAAAATAACGAGAGAGATTTCCATCTCTTAATTCCAACGCTTCATGCGTGCCTGTTGAAGCTCCAGAGGGAACAGCTGCCTTTCCTACCGTTCCTGAACTGAGGAAAACCTGGGTGCTTATAGTAGGATTTCCCCTTGAATCCAGAATTTCTCTGGCTCTGATTTCAGTTATCGCTGTTTCAGCCATTATGGAATTAGATGGATTTTTTATAGACGCATCGGTATTTTTGTTGAGAATGAACTTTTTCTGAGTTGATCAAGAAAAGAGATTATTTTTTCCCTTCTGTCTCCTTAAAGAACTCTTCTTTCTTTTTCGAGATTTCTTCATGTTTCTTCTCAACAAACTCTTTTAAAGTATCGAGTCCTTCAGAGGTTTTTTCTTTTACAACCTTTATTCCCTTTTCAGCTTCTTTGGCGATTTTTTCATAACCTTCTTTAGCTTTCTCTCCTGTTTTAACAGCTGTTTCCCCGATTTTCTTCCTTGTTTCTGTTCCGCTTGCAGGAGCAAAAAGGACGCCCAGGATAAAGCCTGCAGCTGACCCGATAAGAAATGAGAAGGTGATTTCAAAGAAACTCGCACCTCTATCGTTTGACATTTTTACCTCCTTTTTTTTTCATGTGCCGCCAACCAAATCGAAGTAGGGGAAATATATAAGGCCAGTATTTGGAAGAGGGCTTGAAGACTCTTGCCGTTAAGAGCCAGGCGATATCAGATATTCTGGCAACAGTTGTTTTTGTGGCTTCGAGCACAGGGGTTAAATCATCTATTTTTGCGTTCACTTTTTTGTCTGTTTCCTTCAAGTTCTCGATTAGATCTCTTATTTCAACCAGAGTTTCTTCACCCTCTTTGGCTGTCTTTCGAAGCTGGACAATGAGAGCGACAAGGAAAGCGACAGATACAACAATGCAGATTGTTATCACTAGAAATAAAAACTGGTTTAAGGTTAACGACATTGGCAGTTATTAATAGATAAAATAAAACCTATGCTTTGTCAAATGAAAAGAGTTGTGCTAAATACCTCATTTTCCGTGATAAAAAGCAAAATTGTTGATCAGACCTGGCCTTTCGAAAACACACAAAAAAAAGGTTACAGTTCCCATCAAAAAAAGGTTACAGTTCTTTAAGTAGAGGTTTGATTTATCAAACCCCTTCTATTTCCAAAGGACTTTATGAATGTCGTGAAGATTGTATTTCTTTTCGATTTTTCCCAGAATTTGACTATAGCTTTCTTCTTTTTTAGATTCGAGCGTCTGTTCCCAATCTTTAAAAAGTGAAGAGGGGATAAACTCATATTCTTTTTTTAGCAACCGGTTTATTCCTTTAAGAGCCTGCCAGTGTGTAATCGTTAAAAGAGCCAGGTAGCCAAAAAAAACGTTCGGTCCAGGGAGGATAATAGCCAATCCGCTGATGGGGAGAAGCAGAGCTTCTCCGGTGAGCATGAAAATGTGCTTTGTTCTTTGTTTCTGGAGGAAGAAATAAAATTTGATTCTTATTCTTTTCTTATCCAGTCGGCCTGAGTGAAAAACCTGGATTTTCTTCTCCTCTAGTTTTAGGATTCTTCCGAAAGCCTGTTCTTGCCTGAGAACTCTTTGAGGCAAGAGCAGAAGCTTTTTTTTAGCCAATTCCCAGATTTCTTTCCAGCGAGAGGACTTGATTTTGATTTGACTGAAGGTTTCAGAAGAAAAATATCTGTATTTCCGCGAGTAGTCTCGAACGAAGAAGAATTTCATGAGCGTGCCTCATTTTAACATTTCTCTGGGATAATAGACAAGACTTGTACTCTATTGTAAGCATCTTTTTTTCCGTGATTGCAAGTAAACGATCAGGCTGGGTGTTTCGAAAACACGCGGGATTTCCCCAGCGAGGAAATCCCGCTCGGATACAGGCTTCGCTCTCCTCTCCATTCTGGAGAGGAACCGTGCCCGCTCAGCCTTCCTCACGGTTTTCTCAATCACCCAGCCTGATCAATGCTCGTGGTTTTTCCGGCCCATCTATTTCCCGGAAAAAAAGATGCTTCCTTCGCTATCTTCGCTGGCTGAGGAGATAGATGAAGAACGGAGCACCCACGACTGCAGTG
>SOIV01000129.1 GCA_004377005.1 Candidatus Aminicenantota bacterium
GTTTAAAGCCAGTTCTCGGGCCATAGTGAGCAAAAGCTCAAGGTCATCCCGTGTGTACCGTTCTCCAGATTTTTTCTTTCCCAGGGATACGTAACCGGCCAGGTCAGCCGTCCTAAAAGAAAGCGGGATAATTAACTCCAAATTCTTTTCTTCAAGCAGCTGCTCCTTCGAAAAATCCATATCTTCTTCCGTGCGGACTGCCCTTTTTCTGGCTAATATCTTTTCCGAATCGAGACTGAGAGAAGTTAAAGAGGCAAAGTTCTCTTTTCCATTTTTGGCAATCAATAGCTTCTTTTTTCCGGAAACTAACAAATAGATAAAAACTCCGATATGTTCCAGGGGTAAAGTTTTCTTTATCTTTAGAAGGAAAAAATCAGTTAGATGGTCACTGCTTGCCATCTTATGAGCTCTTTCATTGAAACCGAGAATGCTCTTCCGGTAATCATAACTCGTACGGAAAAATGCTTTATCAACAATTGCTTGAATTTTTTTCCGGGCGGGATTAAAGGCTACAGCAGCCACAAGAGCTCCGATTAAAGAAATGGTTGTTTCTCGGGCAGAAAAGAATTTAGAGAAAATATTACCGAGCATGTGAACAGAAAAGAGATATATACTAACGGTGAAAACAGTGAGCATCGAATAGACAATGCTTCGATTGATAACAAGTTCTATGTTCATCAATTTAAACTTAACAATGGAAAAAGCAAAGGCTATAGGGATGAAGATAAAAAATGCGTTGGACAGTTCCTCTGGCAGCAGGGGATCTATCCCTATAGACAGGGGCAGCTGGTATAAAAGAATAAACGGTACCAGGCCGACAAAAAGGCCATAAAAGATCCACTTTATCTGCCCTTTCTCTTCTTCAAGAGAAGCCTTCCTATAGCTAATGATAAGACTTAGAATTGCTGCAAGGACAAACAAAACAAGATATCCACGAAAGACATAAAAAGCAGACTCATAGACCCTATGGGCTTCTATCGAAGAATTCAATCCAGATTGAAGAAATTTTATCTCCAGGATCCCTATAAAAATCAGAGCGGGAGAGTAAATAATGAGCTTGCTTATCTTGAGCCTTATCTTTGAGAATGTAAAAGAAAAATGAAGGAAAAGAGCAGGGGCCAAAGGATAGCAAAAATAATATAAAATCCCGGGGATATACGAGAGCCAGTTTTTTCTCAGGCAGTAAAATCCTCCGCTTATGATGACGGCTGAGGCAAAGGCAAAAGAAGTCCAATAATAGATGCGCGCTCTTGCATCTTCTGAGCGAAGAAGGAAAACCACGATGGCGATAATGAAGCATAAAATACCTATAAGGAGATATATTAAAGGAAAAAAACTCTGTGAATAGTAGTAAACAAACTTAGCTTCTCTTTCCTCTATCTTACCGTCAATTTCGATAAGGAAAGTTGACTGTTCACCGATGGCTTTCTGGCTCAGGATGAATTCTTCGTCCATTTTTCGTTCAATTCTCGTGTCATCTATCTGAATTAGCTTTGCATCTTCTTTCTGGAAGAGATCCTTTATTTCGGGAGGAAGGCCGGGGCGCTGGAGAAGCAAAGAAAATCCGTAGATACTTATCAGGATGATGAAAAATCCACCGACCAGTGAAAGCAAAAACGGGATTTTTTTCATATTTCGGTTTTCCCTGATGCTTGGACAAAAATATAGCACCTTGCTGAAGACAATGTCAAACAGAGTTTATTTGAGCTTCAAGACTGAAATGAACCGCTTGACAAAATGTAGTTACAATAACTATTATTCTGATGTAGTCATTGTAATTACAAAAAAAAGGTGAAAAAACTATGCAATCCTTACGCGTTGGCATTCGCGAAGCCAAGATAAACCTTAGCAAACTGCTAAAAAATGTCCAAAAAGGCAGGGAAATCATAATAACTGATCGAGGCAAAGCAGTGGGCAAGATTGTTCCTATGCCCGCAGATTCTCTCCCTTTAGCTGAACGCATTCATGAGCTTGAAAGACAGGGCTGGATAGAGCCCCGAAAAAAGAAAACGGTGAAAAAACTCCTTATTCCCATACCTATTCCTGACGAGCTTGCCCAGAAATTTCTCCAGGAGGATAGAAATCTATGACGAAAAGAGTTCCTGTCGCGGTTTATTGGGACTCTTCCAGTATCCTTTCTGTCCTATTCAAAGATGCCCACAGTAAAGAGGCATTGAATTGGTTCAGAAAAGATGGTGTCCATTTAATCTCAACTCTGAGCTATACCGAGGTTTGTGCAGTGATATCCCGCATTAAACGAGAGAAGCTTTTAGCTGACATTCTAATAGACGTCGCTTTTAAGGCACTAAAGACAGGACCATGGAGGTATTTAAATATTTGGCCAGAGTGGGATAAGCTTGGAGCCTTTTCTCAGAAATGGTCATTGAAAGGCACACACCTCTGGCACTTAGCCACAGCAAAAACGCTTCAAAAACAGATCCCTGAATTAACTCTCTTAACTTTTGACAGCAGATTAGGAATTGCCGTTAAGGGAGAAGGCTTGATGGCAAAGTGAATAGGTCCAGCGCATAACGCTCTTTATGCCCGGAATTTTTATTTCCCTAATAGAGATTTAATCTTGTTCTTATCCCGCTTGAGGAATCTGGACAATTTTTCTGCGCTGATTTTTTTTCTCTGAAAAGCTTCGAGGGCTAAGTTTTTCAACCGGCTCGAGAAAACAACTCCTTTCGTCCCCTTTCTTAACCTATCCTCTTCAGCCAACTTTCCAAAAAATACTTCCTCATAAGGAGATGGGTCGAGCTTCTGATACTCCTCAAATTTGGAGCGCGAAAGATATTCTAAGTCCTTAAGCGTTCGAAGCATGGCGAGAGCACTTACGCCGAAGTAGCGCTTAAGGTAAAGAACATCTGCAAAACTTAGCTTCTTTGAATGAAAATCTTTATCGATGATCTTTTTGACCTTTGCGGGATGTATCAGGAAGCGGACCGCAAACGTTTGAGCGAACTTTTCGCGCGGATGGTAGAGAGAAACGTACTCATCGATAAAAATATCCGGATTGTCGATTATAGGACCAGCATTTCTATCCTTAAGGTAATGGCAGTATTCGTGGGCTGCAATTAAGGCCTGCTGGCCGATGGTTTGAACGCTGTTTATTAAGGCGAAGGCCGCTCTTTCTACTTCAAAAAAGATAAATATACCTGAGATGTTTGATTTCTCCGGGATGGGCTGTCTTAAAATATGTAATCCATTAAGCTCAAGGAGAGAGAAAATATCCCGGATGGGTTCATCTCCAAATCCCATCCTGCGCCTTTCTTCATCCGCCATTCTCTCTGGGGATACATAGGCATAAATAGGACCGGGCTCAAGGCGGCGTCCTGTCAATTCTTCGAGGTGCATATACTCTTCGCAATATTTTTTGAACTTCTTTATTTCCGCTCTCGCTTTTTCGTCCAGGCCCTCTGCTCTGAGAATGATTTTAAAAGTTTCCTCTTTTTCTTTTAAGAAATAGGAGACATCTTTTCTAAAGTAATCGGCAAGAGCGGTTAAAGTTTCAAGGCTTGGCATTCTTTTTCCCAATTCAAGGAGGGAGATGAATTCGCTGGATAGACCTACACCCTTAGCCAGGGCATCTTGGGTAATCCCAAGCTCTTCTCTTTCCCTTCGGAGTCTTGTTCCTAGGATTGCAGACATTATTTGCTCATGTAAATGATTATTTTTAGCCAATATAACTCTGAGTTATAAAATTGTCAATATTTCCTAATTTTTATTACTCTAAGTAATAATCGTGTTTTAAATATCCACATCAAGGCCGAGTCCCATTTCATTGGCTCGCCGCAGCACAAGCTCAGCAACAGATACGTCTTGAACTGCCAGGCCCACTGACTTGAAGAATGTCGTCTCCTCTTCTGATTCACGCCCGGAAATTTTACCTGCTGCTAATTCTCCTATTTCTCCATGAATATGCCTATCTGAAATGAACCCCCCTTCTATGGGAATGATTAGATCCCCTGCTTCGGCAAGTGCGGCCTGGCGAGAATCAACTATCACCTTGGATCGAACGACAGTGGGCGCCGGAATTTCCTGCATTTCTGGCGTATAAGAGCCAACACCGTTTATGTGGACACCTGGCTTAAGGTCAGAGTCGTTGAACACAGGTCGAAAGGAAGTGGTAGCTGAACAGATGACATCAGCTTCACTGACCGCTTGTTCAGGTGATTCAGCAACGAAAATATCTGCAGGAATTGGGTTTCCCTGTTTTTTCATTTCTTTAACATAAGCAATAGCGGCCCTGGGCATTACATCATAAACCCAGACTTTTTCGATGGATCTGACTGTGCAGATTGCTTCTAATTGCGTTCGGGATTGAGTCCCTGCTCCAAAAATAGCAGTCACGCGGGCATCTTTCCGGGACAAGAGGTCCGTAGCAACGCCCGAGGCAGCCCCTGTGCGCAAAGCTGTAAGATAGGTACCGTCCATAACAGCCGTCGGCCGACCTGTCTCTGCGTCCACCACAATCACTACGGCATGAACCGTGGGCAGCTTTTTCTCTTGATTATTAGGAAAAACAGAGACAATTTTAGCTCCCAGGGCATCGCTATCCGCCAGATATGCTGGCATGAAAAGGGTTACTCCCTGGCGCTTTTCCACTGGAACCTGAGTCCTTAAAGGCATTTCTGTTTTCCCAGAAGAGAGTTGAATGAAGGCTTTTTTAACTGTTTCTATGGCTTCGGCCATGTTCACAGCCTTAGCCACTTCGTCTCGAGTGAGTATTTTTAATTTCATAGTATTACACCACCCTTTTTTCTCCCTCTTGTTCTTTTTTCCCAAACCGGTCATAAGAAAATGGCTTCAAGTCAAAATTGGTTTGACCATCGAGGATGAGTTGGCTCAGGATAAGGCCTACTGCTGGTGCTTGTTGAAAACCGTGACCTGAAAAGCCGATGGCAGAGAAGAGTCCTTTAACGCCCGGCGCCTCACCTATAATCGGATTATCATCAGGAGTTATAGTATATAGCCCTCCCCACCCCCGCAAGATCTCTGCTTTCGCCAGGACGGGAGCACGGCGGATTGCGGCCTCTATAACCTTTTCCAGAAAATCCCGGTCAACATTTAAATTAAAACTCGAAGGCTCATCTGGATTGCTCATTCCCATGATAATGCCGGGCTCTTCACTCCGGAAATAAAAGGTGACATCCTGATCAATGACCATCGGAACAGGCTTGGGAATGGCATCAAAGGATTTTGTCATGAACACCTGACGCCGGTAAGGTTTTACAGGCAAGTCAGGCCCGGCCATCCTGGCAACTTCTCCTCCCCAGGGCCCGGCTACATTAACGACGGCCGGCGCCGAGATTGAGCCTTTGGCTGTCTCAACCCCTTGAACTCTACCGCCTTCAATGTTTATGCCAGTCACTTCTGTTTTTTCTTCGATTCGGACACCAAGCTTTCTCGCAGAAGTTGCAAAACCCATTGCTGCAAGATAAGGGTCTGCATAGCCATCTTTCGGACCGAATGTTCCGCCTTTCAGATCGTCGACATTCAAGTAGGGCCATCTCTGCTTTATATCTTCAGGGGAAAGCACCTCTACAGGAACATCATGCTGTCGTTGAGTTTCGACACTGGACAAAAAATCATTCCAGGTATCTTCCTTCTGGGCTAAAAAAATATAGCCTACCTGGCGGAATTTAATATCTGCGCCGAATTCTTCCTCGAAGCGTTCATACACTCGAACGGATTCTTGTGACAGGCGAATATTCGCAGGATTGGAGAATTGCTGCCGGATACCTCCGACACTCAATCCAGTAGAAGCCTGAGCGAGAAGGTCTTTTTCCAAGACAACCACATCTGATACTCCTCGCCTGGCCAGGTAATAAGCTGCACTGACTCCCATTATGCCGCCACCAATGATGGCGACTTCAGCTGTTTTCCTCCAGTTTTTCATACCAGTCCTGACCTGTATAAAGCTTTTCGTTTTCCGGTCATTAAGACGTTATTTTGCCATCATATAATTTCCGCCAATTTTTCATTTTTATAATTCTCCGCCATCGCCAGACGCTCGCCAACCGGAGGATGAGAATAATAAAGAAGCTTAACCCACCACTCTGGATAGGCGTTTGAAAGATTCCTATCTGCAAGTCCCGCCATGGCAGTCATGAATGCTTTTTTATCATGAATGCTTCCCAGGGCGTATCGATCTGCATTCTTCTCAAAATATCGTGAGATAGCATTGCTGAAAGGGCTAAAAAGAAAGACTGAAATACCACCTGCTATGATAACAAATACAGGAAAGAGGGTAAGATTCCAACTGGTTGAGGAGAGAAATTGGGAAAATATCGACCTCATTGCCAAGTTTAATATGAAAAAGGCAACCATCCCCTCCAGAGTCCCGATAACAAGGTTTTTCCAGATATGCCTGTTCTTATAGTGTCCAACCTCATGAGCTATGATTGACTCAATCTCCGGGACAGACATGTTTTCCATCAAGTTATCCCCCAAAACAACCCGCCTTGTTTTGCCCAACCCGGCCAGAAACGCATTTTCCTTCTTTGTCTGCCGGCTCATATCTTCTTTGAAAAAGCCGCTGCTTTTCAAACCTCCTTCATAGAGGATTCTCTCCAGAGTATCCGTCAGTTCCTTATTCTCTACAGGAGTATATTTGTTGAAAATCGGAAGGATAACGACAGGAAAAATTGTTGCCAGGACAACGCTCACAAAAGCAAAGGCCAAGCCCGCAATAAACCACCAGTTTTGAGGGTATAAAGCCATGATCCAGAACAGCAACCCAAGTAAGATGAGCATTAGAATAAGGCCGACTAAGAAGCCTTTAATCTGTTCCCAGAGCCAACTCTTGACCGTGTGATTCGAGAAATTCCACCTGTGTTCGTGGACATAACTGCTGTAAAAACTAAGGGGAAAACCAAAGAATACTGATACCATCTGGAATGACAGCACATAAAGGAGAAAAGTCCAGATTATAGAGTTTCCGATTTGAAGGTTAGCGAGCCAGGCACTTAAACCACTGAAATAAAAGCCGAGCAAAATAACAAGCGAGAGAACCATACTGGCAAGTCCCAGTAGACGCTTTTCTTTTTCATAGCGTTTTGCTTGGAGCTGTTTTTCTTTGTCCAGGAGGGGATGAATTATATCCATGATAGATCTGATTTTATGGTTATGCTTATGGGGACAGGCCCCTATTTAGTTCCCAAAAGGGTCCAACAAAAAAGATAAATATGTTTATGGAGACAGTCCCCTATTCAGATCCCGCCTTTCTACTCTGGCCTTTTTGCCTTCCTCAGAGAAGATAAAAGGATTCCAACGCCCACACCTATAAGTATCAGCGGCCACCAATTTGACCATCCGATGACGAAAGAGCCTCCGATGAAGATGAGAACAAAACCTCCGATCAGCTTCCCAGTAATGTCCTTGCGATAAGAAGGACTTGCACTCCTGATAATAGCCTCAAGGATTAATATAACACCTAATCCCATCAAGAAATATTGCCACCAACCACTCCAAGAAATATAATCCATGTTAGCCAGGAGAAAAAGCACTCCTAAGAGAATGAGTGTCAATCCTCCTGTCATACCTGAAAGAGGATCATCTTTATGTTTTTTCTTCTCGGAGCTTCTTTCTTCTTCTTGGTTTTCTTTATCTTCGGACATCTTTGGCCTCCGTGTTGGATTTTAATGTATCAAATGGTGAGAAAAATGGGGACTCCAAACATCTTCCGCGGCATCAAGCATATAGCATATAACACTGGTGAAATC
>SOIV01000040.1 GCA_004377005.1 Candidatus Aminicenantota bacterium
TGGCTAAGCTGCACAGACCAATCGAGATCATAGCCAGCTCGGAGTATATCTTTCCCGCTCCTTTTGTTCACCAAATCCACAGAGGCCTGGTCTACGGCTACAGGATCATGCGAACCCAGGATACCGATATCCTCGACTATATCCTGTTGACCATTCGACATGCAGTCGCAATCTTTAGTCACTTTTATCAAAAAGTTTATGAAGCTGATTTTGCCTTTTAAATGTTTCAATACACTGAAGGCATACTCACTCATTTTTTCTTGAACACGCACAGAATCCGAATCCCAGTTGAATTTAACAGCTCCGGAGTTGCAGACCACAAGACACTCTCCGCATCCTATACATTTTTCCTCAACTATGAATGCACTATCACCCTTTTCAACAATTGCCTGTGAAGGACAATAATTAAAGCACACTCCACAATTATCGCACAATTTAGGATTCACCCATGGATGAACATCAGAATGCTGTTCCAGTTTTCCGGCTCTCGACGCACATCCCATGCCGAGGTTTTTTATGGCTGACCCAAAGCCTGTCAGTATATGTCCGGTGAAATGAGTTAAACAAACAAGTATATCTGAATCAAGAATAGCGCTGGCAATTTTTGCTGACTTTATTCGTGATAAATTTACCTGGATTTCGTCATCGTCCCGGCCGATAAGACCATCAGCAATGATAATGGGGACGCCGAGAGTCTCCTGGGTAAAGCCGTGTTCCCTTGCCAGGGAAAGATGCTCAAGAGAATTGGACCTCTTACTGACATAGAGGGTATTAGAATCTGTCAAGAACACTCGAGAGGTAATGCCTTTAATCTGACTGATAATCTTCACAATCCATTGGGGTTTTATAAATCCTGTATTTCCCTTTTCTCCGAAATGGATTTTCATAGCGACAAACGATTTCTTTTCTATTTGACTTCTCAAACCAATCTTAAGGAAGATTTTTTCCGCTTTCTCAGCAAGGACCTCATTCCCATCTTCTCTTGCTGCTGGAATAAAAAAAACCTGACTCTTCATCTCTCTCTGACTCTCAGATCCTACTGCTATTCACCTAAAATCGCTTTTGCAGCTTTAAGACCTGAGCCTGCCTCAAACTTATAGCCCAAGGTAGAAAGGGTTCTCTCCAGGGCATCAAGAGCAAAATAAACCTGCGATACAGACAGGTTTCCCATATGCCCCATTCGAAAAACCTTCCCTGCAGTCTCACCTAACCCCCCTGCCACCACAATTCCATTCTCGTAGTATGTGCTCCGGAAGGATTTATCTCCGACACCTTCCGGATATTTGACAACAGAAAGAGTATCAGCCAAGAACGGCTCTTGAGTGAAAAGGGAAAATCCCAGTTCGACCAAAGCCGCCCTTATAGCCTTGGCAACTCGCTCATGTCGCAAAAACCTTCGCTCAATTCCTTCCTCAAGGATTATCTTTGTGCTTTCATAAAATGCTCTGATTTCGTTGACACACGGAGTTGAAAAATATTTTGAGGGGTCCTTCATGATAGGCAGCCAACGCAAAACATCTGAATAGTAAGCGGGAATCCTTTCCATGCTCCTCCTTTTATCCATAGCTTTCTCTGAGAGGACTAAAATCGATAAACCTGGAGGAGCGCCGAAACATTTCTGAGCTGCGGTCAAGACCACATCAACTTCCCAGTCATCCATCCTTTCTTCTATCCCGCCTGTGGCACAGACACCATCGATTATATAGAGGACATCGTGTCTTTTCAGCACTTCAGCATAATCTTTGACAGGAGCACAGGCTCCGGTGCATGTATCCACATGGGTTGCAGTCACTGCAGCATATTCTTTCTCGGAGAGTTTCTGTTCTAATTCTTCAGGAAGGACTGCCTTCCCCCATTCGCACTCGACGATATCACAATCGAGGCCAAAACTCTGGGCAATCTGACCCATCCTCTCCCCAAAAAATCCCTGGGATAGGACGAGAAAGCTATCTTTTTTCTCAACAGTATTCAAAATGGCCATCTCCATGGCTAAGGTCCCAGCTCCAGCTACGATGAACGCTTCGCCTTTCTCGCAGAAGACTATTTTCTTCAGGTTGACCAGAGCTTCCTTTAATTCCTCTACTAGCACTGGGCTAACATGTGAAACAATGGGTAGAGAAAGGCTGTTTATGATGCGAGGGTGAACGGGACTCGGACCCGGGATCATTAACAATTTTTCTTTTTGCATTTTTTCTCCTTAAGCAAAAATCAATCCTATTTTTATCAATAATCCCTAATAAATCAAGTTAAACTAAGCAACTGTAAGCATCTCCATTTCCATGATGAAGAAACAGTCATTCATAAAGCAAGAGTATTTGGGGATGGGTAAGACTCCTTAAAAGAAAGGCTCAGGCAATATGGTTCAAAAACACGTTGCTTTTGCCCCAGCGA
>SOIV01000177.1 GCA_004377005.1 Candidatus Aminicenantota bacterium
ACTATAAGGAGTTCAAAGCCAGCCGTGGCCTCGACCGAAGTAAACTACGGGGAATTTGTAATTAAGGTAATAGAAGCAGGAGAAATTACTTCCATAAAATCAGTAACCGTCAGTGGCCCCCCGGTGAGAGGAAGGCTTCAAATAACTAAGCTTATAAAAGACGGAAGTAAAGTCAAAAAGGGAGATGTTCTGGTGGAGTTTGATAAGGGAGAATTACAGCAGGAGATGTTGAAGAGTCTTTCTGATTTGAAAATTGCTCAGAATGAAATCAACAAGAAGCTGGCTGATATAGAAAGTCAGAAGACAACAAGCCGGATTGAATTAGATAACATAAAGCTCCAGCATGATGAGGCTCTGCTGGAGACAAAAAAGGCAGATATGATTGCCAAAATTGATGCAGAGAAGAACAAGCTTCGTTATGAGCAAGCTGATAGAAAGTACAATGAAACTCTGAAAAAAATGGAATCCCAAAGCCTGTCCAACGAAGCAGATCTGAACGTTCTGCATGAAAGAAAGGCCAAGGCAGAGGCAGACTATCAAATGGCAAAGAAAAGCCTGGAAGAAATGACTCGTCTAGCCCCTAAGGATGGACTGGTGGTTTTAAAGGAGATATGGAAAGGAGCCGCAGGGATGGGCAAAGTTCAGGAGGGAGATATTGTCTGGTCCGGTGTCCAAATTCTCGAGATTCCCGACCTTTCGGCCATGGAGGTTAAAGTCTACCTTAATGAAGTTGATGTAGGCAAAGTCAAATCTGAGCAGGAAGCCATAATCAGCATAGATTCTTTTCCAGATAAAATATTTAAGGGGAAAGTGGAAAGAGTCTCCTCCATTGGCACTAAAAAAGATTGGGATGCCAAAATAAAAACTTTTGAAGCTGTTGTTTCCTTGAATGAGATAGATCCCCGGATGAGGCCCGGCATGACCTGTATGGTGGACATTATAACCGAAAAGATTCTTGACGTTTTATCTATTCCCATCGAGTCTGTCTTTGAAAAGGAGGGCAAGACGGTTGCTTATGTGATGGGAAGCAGAACTCCCAAAAGGAGAGAGGTTGCTCTGGGGAAAAGGAATAATACTCACATTGTTGTCACTCAAGGACTTTCTCCTGGAGATAGGATTGCTTTGAGAGATCCTTTGGCAGGACCTGAAGCCGAGGAAGCCTCCCCTTCGAAGAAAGCTTCATGAATTTTTCTGAAATAATAAATACCGGATTTTCAGGACTGAAAGCCCACAAGCTCCGCACTTTTTTAACCATGCTGGGAATTATCTTCGGAGTGGGAGCAGTAATATCTATGCTTTCTATAGGAGAAGGCGCCAAGAAAGAAGCTCTGGAAATCATAAATCTCATGGGGGCCAAGAACATCATCATCCAGAATCGCGAATATGAAGAAGACAAGCTGAAAACTATCAGGGAAAAATCCCCCGGGCTTTCTTTAAAGGACTTTCTGGCCTTGCAAGACAGTGTCCCTTACCTAAAACATCTTTCTGCTCAAAAGCTGATAAAAGCCAATTTTATACGTTCTGCTGACGGGAAGAGCGAGGCCCGGGTTATAGGGACTGACTCAAGGTATCCTCTGACTCTTAATTTGTTTATTGATAGAGGGCGCTTTTTTGACGGATTTGATAATTCCCGGCATGCAAACGTCTGTGTGATCGGCCATCAAGTAAGGCGGGACCTTTTCGCTTTCAAAAATCCCCTTGGCCAGAGGATAAAGATTAACAACCAGTGGTTTGAAGTTATCGGAACAACTCTTAAGAAAGGAAAGGCTAAGGGTAAGATTGAAGGAATTGAGGTAGAGAGCATCTCCAATGATATCTATATTCCTATCAATACAGCCCTGAAGAAATTTGAGCGTGGCGAATATGATCCACAACTCAGCGAAATCGCTGTGACCATGGAAGATCCGGGATACATCAGAGATGCTGCTGTTTATATTGATCGCCTTCTGCTTCGTCTTCATCGCGATATCAAAGATTATAAAATCACTGTCCCTGAGGAACTCCTGCGCCAAGCTCATGAAACCCAGCGTATTTTTAACATCGCCATGGGCTTTATTGCTGGTATTTCTTTGCTTGTGGGCGGGATAGGTATCATGAATATCATGCTGGCTTCAGTGCTGGAAAGGACGAGAGAGATTGGCATAAGGCGTGCTATAGGAGCCAGGCAAATAGATATCCTGAGCCAGTTTATTATGGAGGCTGTTTTCATCAGCCTTGTTGGAGGAGTGATCGGCATTGCAGCAGGCTTTGGCATTTCTAAAATAGTGAGCCTTTATGCACATTGGACGACCCTGATTTCAGTCTTTTCTATCGTTCTCTCCTTTGGCATTGCTGTTTCTGTGGGATTAATATTTGGGATTTACCCGGCCTATATTGCCGCC
>SOIV01000221.1 GCA_004377005.1 Candidatus Aminicenantota bacterium
TAAGCCGGGATTCGATGAGCTTCGCTCCATCTATTTTTTTAACCAGACAGTTGAATTCCCCCTTATAAAAGGAAACTGTCAATTCCTCCTCTTTTTTGACCTCATCTATTTTGCGAATCAGATACTGGCCGCCATCTCTCCAGCAGAGAGCATAGCCTTTTTTTAGTATATTCAGGGGACTCAGGTTATGCAACTGCGCAGAAAGCCTTTCCCACTGAGCCTGGAAATGCTGGAGCATTCTTCTCAACGTGCCGTGCATCTTCTCTTCCATCAGGAAAGTCGCGGATTTGTCTTCAGCAATCTTTTGCTGCGTATCTCTGATGGTGTTCCAGGCCCTTGTCTCCAGGTCGTCAACCTTTTGTTCGAGATTCAATAGTTTTATTTTCATATTCTGAAAAGCTCTGTGTTGGGCGAGGCTAAACACCTGATGTCTTTGCTCTTGGAGGAAATATCTCTGGTAGTGGATCATTCTTTTCTCCAAGTTTTTGATTCGTTCCTCAAAGGACTGTTCCTTCTCGATCAAAATCTCCGCCGCTACAGAGGGAGTCGAGGCCCGAATATCTGCCACAAAGTCAGCAATGGTAAAATCAATCTCATGACCGATGGCTGATATTACGGGAACAGAACAGCTAAAAATGGACCGGGCAACCTTTTCCTCGTTGAAAGCCCACAGATCTTCTATTGATCCTCCTCCTCGACCGACAATGATGGCATCGATATCGGGAAGACGGCCTAAATAATCTATCCCTTCGACAATCTCGTCCGCTGCTCCCTCTCCCTGAACTCTGACGGGATAGATAAGTATATGGAGCCGGGCAAACCTTCTCTCAATCGTCCTGAGGATATCGACTATGGCTGCTCCCCTCGGGGAAGTGACGATCCCGACTTTTTTGGGAAGAAGGGGAAGTTTCTTTTTAAACTTGGGATCGAAGAGGCCTTCCTTCTTTAACTTCTCCCTGAGCTGCTCAAAGGCCAGCTGGAGCGCACCTTTGCCCATGGGCTCAACCACCTCAACCAAAAGCTGGTATTCCCCTCTGGGTTCATAGACATTAATCTGTCCCCGGCAGACAACCTGAAGCCCATCCTCCAACTCAAAAGGAACTTTTTGGGCCATAGAGCGAAACATGACTGCGCGAAGCTGGCTTCGCTCGTCTTTCAACGTGAAATATAGATGACCTGATTGGTGGCGGTAGAAGTTGGATATCTCCCCTTCCACCCACAACAGAGGAAATGCACTCTCCAGCTCCTGCTTGATCATCCTCGTAACTTCAGAAACAGCATAAATCTTGTCTGGCTTTACGAGGCTGTTAATCTCCACTTTCTTCCTCGGTTATGATTTCTCTGCGGATGGAAAGAGCTTTCCCTGTCTTTGGATCGACCTCAACAAAGACAGCAGAGAAGAATACTCCCTCCTTTTCTAGCTCAAAGCGCTGAGGCCGACCGGTGAGGAATCTTTTTATAGATTGGTCCCTGCGGATCCCGATTACAGAATTGTAGCCACCGACCATCCCAACATCAGTGATATAAGCCGTTCCCTGGGGAAGGATTCTCTCATCAGCGGTGGGAACATGGGTATGGCTTCCTATGACGGCTGAAACTTTCCCGTCCAGATACCAGCCCATTGCCTGCTTTTCTGAAGTTGCCTCAGCATGAAAATCAACAACTATTACTGGAGTAGAAGCTCTGAGGCTCTTGAGTTCTTCATCAGCAGTTCTGAAGGGACAATCTATCGGTTCCATAAAGACTCTTCCTTGAAGATTCAGGATGCCAATCTTTCCCTTCCCCCTTGTCTCAAAGACGTATGTCCCTTTTCCTGGGTTTTTAGGCGGATAATTAGCAGGTCGAAGGAGTCTCGGCTCTTGATCCAGATAATCGAGCGCTTCCTTCTTATCCCAAATATGATTTCCTGAAGTTAAAACATCAATCTTGCTAAATAGCTCCTGTGCCACCTTCTCTGTAATCCCCAATCCTCCTGCGGCATTTTCACCGTTGGCAATGATGAGAGAAGGAGAATACTTCTTGACAACAGGACGCAAATATTTCGCCAATATTTTACGCCCTGGACGGCCGATTACATCACCTAAAAACAGAATGCTAATCTTATCGGGCATATTCCACAGCTCTCGTCTCGCGTATAACCGTCACTTTTATCTGTCCTGGATAGTCCAGCTCATCCTTTATTTTTTGGGCAATCTCTTTGGCTATTACCGTTGCCTTTTCATCAGAGATCTTATGACTTTCTACGATAATCCTTATCTCACGACCTGCCTGGAGAGCAAAAGACTTGGAAACTCCTTCGTAAGAATTGGCTATTCCTTCGAGTTTCTCCAGTCTCTTGACGTAGGCCTCCAGAAGCTCACGGCGTGCACCAGGCCGTGCTGCCGAAAGAGTGTCCGCTGCCTGGACTAATACCGCTTCTATGGAAGGAAAATCAATATCACGATGATGGGAAGCAATGGCCTGTGTGACAGCTTCAGATTCTCCGTACTTCTTGGTAAGTTCGACACTCAACTCTGTGTGAGTTCCTTCGATTTCTTTATCCACTGCCTTTCCTATGTCATGGAGAAGTCCTGCCCTTAAGGCAATGTTTGAATCCACCCCCAGCTCTTTAGCCATTAAAGTTGCTAAATAGGCAACTTCTTTGGAATGCTGGAGGACATTCTGACCATAGCTTGTCCGGAATTTCAACTTGCCCAGAAGTTTAACGAGCTCAGGATGAACATTCTGAACCCTGAGCTCCAAGACTGTGGATTCTCCTTCCTGTTTGGTTTTTTCCTCCAATTCTGCCCTTACTGTCTCCACTACCTCTTCAATACGGGCAGGATGAATTCTTCCGTCGATAACCAGCTTTTCGATTGCCAGACGAGCCAACTCTCGACGAATTGGGTCGAAACTTGAGAGAATGATAGCCCCAGGAGTATCATCGACTATGATATCAACGTTTGTCGCCATTTCAAGGGCACGAATGTTTCGCCCTTCTCTTCCGATGATTCGGCCTTTCATATCATCAGAAGGAAGGTCAACCACAGAAACCGTTGTTGCTACCACATGTTCGGCCGCTGAGTGCTGAATAGCTTGACTCATTATCTCGCAAGCAAGAACCTGGCTTTTCTCCTTGGTCTCTTCTTCAATCCGTCGGATTGCCTGAACAGCCTCGAGCTTGGCTTCTTGCTCCATCTTATTCATCAATATGTTTTTTGCTCCCTCCTGAGTCAACCCTGATATCCTTTCCAACTCTTCCGCTTCTTTTCTGATCAATTCTTCATACTTATTCTTTTCTTCCGTAATTTCCCTTTCTTTTGAGTGAAGCCTCTGCTCTTTAGCTGAAAATTCCTTCTCTTTTCTTTCTATGCCCTGGAACCTGCGCTCCAGATTTTCCTCTTTTTGCATAAGCCTTCTTTCCATATCGTTAAGTTTTCTGCGTCCATCGTGAGTCTGCCTCTCAAAATCAGCCTTGAGGTTCAGAAGCTTCTCTTTGGCTTCTATAGAAGCTTCACGCCTTATCTTTTCTGCATCTTCCTTTGCTCCCTCTCTAATATTCTTGGCTTCCTGACTGGCCTTAAATATAGACTTTGCCCCAGAAGTCTTTTTGATCAAGATAAAAATAACTGATCCAAACAAAACAACGCAGGCTCCAACAATTATAAATGGAGCTAAATTCACTTTGATCACCTCCTCATTAGCTGAATCAAAGGAGATGAAAGTAAGGAGGGTTACAAAAGAAATTCTCTTTCAGTTCGAAAACAAAGAGGAAACCCGAGGGAGCGAAAATTTAAGAATCGGTACTCTTCCCCGCCAAAAAAGAGAAGAATTTCAGGGCAAATGACAGGCCTGAATTTTCCTCTCTGAGGGCTTTGACTCTCCCCCAGCTCAACTAAGGACTTTCGAGCTTTAATCCTAATTTTATTTAGTGGCTTCCTCAATATTTTTGTATGTATTCTCATCTTTAAAAAGATAATCCTCCAAACTTTCTACTTTACTCTCCATATGACCGATAACTTCATTCAGTTGATCTAATTTTTTCCGAGATAAAAAATATTCGTCGGCGATATTCAATGATGCCAGGACCGAGATTTTTAATGAATCCACAGATTTTGATTTAACAGCAACTTCACGCATTTTTTGATCAACATAAGAAGTAAGACGGCCTATATATTTTTCATCCTCTTCTCCTTTGACTCTTATCCTGTATTTTTGTCTATAAATTTCGATCTCTATTACTTTGTCACTCATATTCCAACCTGGTCTATCTGGTCTAATATTGTCTCTATCTTTTCTTTCATGATCTTCCTATCCTGCGCGTATCTCTTCAGATCCTCATCAAGTTTTTCTGTTCTCTTTACCTGATCTTCAAAATCCTTTTTCTCCGTTTTCAACTCTTTTACCTGCTGCTTCAGCTTCTCATTCTCTTTTATAAGCTTATTTATATAATCAACAACTTGAGTAACTTTACTTTCAAGTATTTTAATCCTTTCTAATTCGCTTGTCAATTTTCCCTCCTTTTCTTAATTGAAATTTGAATTTCGTAACTAAAGCATTAATAATTTTTTCCTGAAGAGCATCTACTTCTTTAGCTAATAATGTCCTCTGAGGATGGCGAAAAACAAAACGAAGAGATAAACTGATTTTACCGTTTGGAATCGATGATCCTGAAAAACGGTCATGAGGGTCAAACTCCATCAGGTACGGAATGGCAAGCTTCTCCACAACTTCCTTTATATCTTGATAAAGCACGCTTCGACTAGAAATAAAAGAAACATCTCGAGTGATGCTGGGGAATCTATCCACTGGAGTGAACTCGAAAGAATAAGGTTGCTTCTTGAATAACAGGGCCAGGTTCAATTCAGCTGCCCAGACGGGTTCTTTCAAGGAGTAAGAATCGAGAAGATTTTTTTTGAGCAGCCCACAATAACCAACCGTCTCCTCTTTGAAAATCATAGCGAGAGAATACTCCTGCTCGAAGAAGGCATGGTCTTCTTCCTTAAAGGAAAAAGGTTCGTACCTTGAGTAAGTCATAAGAGATTCCAGTGCTCCTTTAATGCGGAAAAAGTCAGTATCTTCGCTCTTTCTATGCCATTGGACCGGGCCCACTTGACCTGTTGTTGCCAGGGCAAGCGTTAGCTGTTCTCGATTTGTCTCATTTTGCCAAAAATAAACGTTTCCAATCTCAAAGAGATGGATACCTTCGGCACCTCTATTTTTGTTCCAGACAATGTTCTCCAGCAATCCCCCCAGGAGTGTTGTCCTGAGGAGTGACGCCTTTGAAGAAACAGGATTTCTGATTTCTATGGCCTTTTGCCCGGTTTGGAGTCTGGCTTCTTTTTCAGGATCAGAAAAACTGAAATTGAGAACCTCATCAAAACCATTGTGGAAAAGAAGCTGCCGAAATTTATTGATTCTCTCTCTTTTCTGGTCCACTGGGAGTTCTAACACTCTGAGAGGCGGGAGAGAGGCAGGAATCTTATCATATCCATAAAAACGTGCAATCTCTTCAATAAGGTCCGCTTCCCTTTCTACATCGACCCTGAATTGAGGAATTTTAACCTGCCATACTCCTCTTTGTTGGACTTCGGCCTGGAAGCCAAGGCTGGCGAGAGTTCGCACGGCAAATTCCTCATCAATCTCCAGCCCAAGGAGATCAGAAATACGATGGTGGCGTAAGACGACTGTTTTCTCCTTTCTAGGTTTAGGATAGACATCTGCAATGCCCTTAGAAGCTTTACCTCCTAATTGAGTCAGCAAAGAGGCTGCCATTAAGGCGGCCTGAGGGGGAAAAGAAATATCAGCTCCCCTCTCAAATCGGTATGAAGCATCCGTCGAAATCCCTGTTTTCTTGCTGGTTTTCCGGATAGAGACTGGGTCAAAACAGGCACTTTCTATAAAAACATCCTGAGTGCTCTCCGTAACAGAGGACTCCTCCCCGCCTATGATTCCGGCCAGGGCTATGGGCTTTTTCTCATCGGCAATCACCAGCATCTCTGGGGTAAGAGAAATATCGCTGTCTTCCAAACCTCTTAGTACTTCTGCATCTGTTGCTTTCCGGATTATGATTTTTCTGCCAGAAATCTTGGCCAAATCAAAAGCATGAATAGGATGAGCAGTTGCGAAGAGGACATAATTGGTCACATCAACAACGTTGTTGATAGGCTTTAAGCCCACAGCTTCAATCCTCTTCCTCAACCATTCAGGGGAAGGGCCAACCTGTATGCCTTTGATAACCATACCGCTATAACGAGGACAAAGTTCATCATCCCAGATTCGGACATCAGCAAGGTCAGAAGTCTTTTGTTCAATCTCCGTCAGTGGCCACTTCTGCTCCTTAATGCCCAGCTCAAGCGCTGCAGCTAATTCTCGGGCAACTCCCAGATGTCCGAGAGTATCAGGACGGTTGGCGTAGGTCTCGATGTCCAATATGACATCTGAACCTTTCTCTTCCCAATCCTCCACCATTAATCCAATCATATTTAGCTTTTCGATCAGTTGAGGAAGAGGAAGGTCTAGCTCGATATAATCCTTTAGCCAATTCAAACTTATTATCATTTTAACGTGAACTGCCTTATGAACCTTAAATCATTCTCATAAAAAAATCTCATGTCAGGTATCTGGAAAGCAGACATGGCGGTCCTGTCTATTCCCAAGCCAAAAGCGAATCCAGAATACTTCTCGGGGTCGATGTTGACGTTCTTTAAAACCTGAGGGTCCACCATCCCAGAACCTAAAATCTCTATCCATCCACTCCCTCCACAAACTCGACATTCTTCATTTTTGCCCCCACAGACAGTACATTCGATGTCAATCTCAGCCGATGGCTCGGTGAAAGGAAAGAAGCTCGGCCGAAACCTTATTTTGATTTTCTCGTAAAAAAGCGTCTTGAGAAAATGCTCCAACGTTCCTTTTAAATGGGCAAAAGTGATGCCTTCATCCACAACAAGCCCTTCAACCTGGTAGAACATGGGAAGATGGGTTGGATCGGGTGTTTCCCTCCGGTAGACTTTACCAGGGGTAATTATCCTGATGGGGGGTTTCCGCTTTTCCATAGCTCGTATTTGGACAGGAGAGGTGTGAGTGCGGAGAAGCAAGTCATCCGTTATATAAAGAGTATCCCAGTCATCTCGAGCAGGATGATAAGGGGGAAAATTTAAAGCTTCAAAATTATAATAATCTGTTTCTATTTCAGGACCATCTTCGATGAAATAGCCCATGGCTATGAATATATTCTCAATCTCCTGTTGAAAAAGCGAGATAGGATGTGGAGATCCCCAATATTCTTTTTGCCCGGGGAGGGTAAGGTCAATTTTCCCAGAGCTTGCCTTAAGGACTGCGGATTCTTTCTTGATGACCTTAAGTTCTCCTCGAGCTCTAATTTTCTCCTGGATATGTATTTTCAGATCATTGACCATTTGACCAAATGCGGCCTTCTCTTCCGGCTTGAGTGTTTTAAGCTCTTCAAAAAGAAGCTTCAGCTCTCCTCGCTTCCGACTCATGAAGGCATTACGAACTTCCTGGAGGGACTTTTCATCCTTCGCACGAGACAGAGCTTTTTCAAATCTTTTTTTGTGTTCTTCTATCTTAGCCTTAAAATCTTTCATATTTATGCACTCTTTTCCTTAACCTGATTTATTCATAAATTA
>SOIV01000057.1 GCA_004377005.1 Candidatus Aminicenantota bacterium
TCATCTCGGCTAACTTCAAGTGTCGGTCTTGTCGGTATGCCCAGGAATTTTGCATAAGAATCGGGCATTCTCCTGTAGTTAAGGACAGCTCTTAAGACTACAGTTTGACCGGCAAATTTACCCGGGACTGCCCACTGATATCTCTCTATTCTTTCTTCAAGGGGTTTTAGCCTGTTTTCTATATCCTTTGTGGCATACCATTGACCGTAGGTGAAATTACCGTTCGAATCAATAAACGCACTGTGGTAAAGTCTATCTCCTTCAGGCAAGCTATCTCTCTCAATCGGCTCGCTGTATCTGCTGTGAGTAGGATAGGCGACCTTATCATTTGTTGTAATAAAGTATTTATCGTTAGGATCGCCAGGATTCCTGGGTATTTTTATATGGTCTAATTCATTTCCCTCATTATCATAAACACCCACATGCAGCCAAACATCCCTTTCTTCAGAAGCACCGGTAGGAAATTTATGTCCCGGGGCTAAATGATGGACTTTTATACTGAAATTAATTTTTTCTCCTGCTTTCAAATCAGTTCCTTCAATATCTATGTTAATCTTTGCGGCTCCCTCAACAAAACCGGTGAAACCGCCGCCAAACCAGTGATCATGATTTTCATCTCTTACCGGACCCATTTTGGCCGGTTTGCCGGCAACTGGCGGCATATGGCAGTTCTGGCAGGCTATCTGTTTGGCAGGGTAAGGACCATCCTGATATTCAATTTCGGTTGCTTTAACCCAGACTCCGAAATCATTCAATTCATTGTGACAGATTCCACAAAATTGCGCATCTTCGTGGAGTTCCGACCTCGCTGTTTTATGGTAGGGAGACCAGGGAAATTCAAGGTCACCCCTTTTTGGGTCAATCCCAGGGGTAGCTTTGGAAACATAGTTATGATTAAAAGGTGCAGTACCTTCAAAATCTTCAATCGTATGACAGAAATCGCAGAAAACTCCCCTGTCAGCGAAAAGTTTTATGCCGCCTTTCTGGTTCCAGAAGCTATCGATTTTCACCGAATCTGTAGGTGTAGGAGGATAATCGCCGGCTTTATAAGCAGAAGGCGAGTGGCACCCTATACAACCGCTCGTAAGCCCTTTCACTTTTTCATCTCTGCCGGCATCTACGACAGCAAGTTTATAATACTGTGCCTTGAAAAAATCTCCGGTAAATGCTTTGGACATCTGTGAAGTTTCCCACATTTCAAACTTTTCGATATGACAGCCAAGGCAG
Organism: Candidatus Aminicenantota bacterium; assembly: GCA_004377005.1. Classification (GTDB taxonomy): domain Bacteria; phylum Acidobacteriota; class Aminicenantia; order Aminicenantales; family Aminicenantaceae; genus SOIV01. The sequence continues at coordinate 1,228 of SOIV01000057.1, forward strand.
ACCTGGGGATTATCATAGTAGTTATACTTTTTTTGAGTCTCTGTATCTGTTATGTTCTGGCTGAATTTCCCATTACTGACTCCAAATATTGCTGAAATAAAGAAAATTGTTGCTATTATTAGTAAATATCTCGATTTTTTCATTTTTAGTCCCTTCCCCTTAATTAAAATTTTAATACTATGGATAAAATGCTTTTAAATGTTATTTTATCCGAAGCATCAGTCAAACCAAAACCGACACCAGTATGCCAATGAAATCTCTTGCCTATAAAAAAATCAAGAGTCGGAAAAATATAATGCCGCTGCTCTCTGGATGGTTTAAAATCTGAAATCTCACCCATTTTTCCGTAAAATTCTATTCCAGGCTGTATCACAAGATTTTTGCTGAAGAAAATCCCCTCCTCATTGTTTGAATAATAAATACCGAGAGCGTAATTGAATTCAAGGCCTTCCTCAGACTTTGAGCCGCTGGTTTTTTTCTCAAATATTGGATTGAAATCTATTCTGAAGGCTCCTATATCTTTCTCCAGGATTAATCGCACCTCAAGTTCTTCGTAATCTTTATAATCCTTGTTATGAATAATATATTCAAGGTAAATAGCTATATCGAGGGGCCTGCTTCCTTTCTCAAAAAAGGCATAATGAGCCATTATGGCCTTTGTTCTCACATATCGAAAGCTTCCGTCCTTTGGATCTTCAAAATCAAGATAAGCAGCTATCCCCCACTTGTTGGAAAGACCATATTCCAGCTCTAACGAATGGGCAAAGAGGCCTTTTCTCTCCACTTGTCTTCCAAAATAATTATAGGAAACATCACTTGAAGGAATATAGGAGTTCCATATCACAAATTCCAGTTCACCTGCTTCAGCAGGCTGGTACTCGTAAACTTTATACAACTGAGCCTGCAGTGCCGGGAGAGAAAGCAAAAATATGATAACCGCAGCTGAGATTTTTTTAAAATTCATAACTTTATCTCCTGATATACGGGATTAAATATATCAATTTGAACACAAGATATTAATTTAACCATAAGAATATTTTTCCCAAACGAAATTATATTAAGACCAGAAATAGATTACCATTTCCCATCCATCTGGAACTCTGCACTGTCCAGCCAGAAACCTGACTTTGT
>SOIV01000260.1 GCA_004377005.1 Candidatus Aminicenantota bacterium
ATAAAATTTGGGGACCGTCCCCTTTATTGCAACCCCCGATTTTATCTTTTATCTAATGACCTTGTAGACTTCTCTCCAGGATCTAACCTTGAGTATGGCACCAATCGTCTGCTCCAGTTTCTGGATAGTCGAGTCATATTCCTGAATATAAACTTCTCTCTTTCTTGTACCATCCGAAGCTCTCTCTCTTTCGCCAAACGTTACTGCTGCTCTTGTTTTTATAGCAAGCTCTATGCTTTCTTGAGGCCCAGAAGCAGTTGCGAAGGCAGTTCCGCCGATAATACTTCCGGCTACCGTTTGGACGAATCTTGCATAAAGCTTTCCTACACCGACTATGCTCTCGCAAGGATCGACACTATCTATACTTCCCGTCAAAGTACTGAAATAAACGATGTAATCAGCCACCTTGGGGTCAGCCCACACTCTCTCTCCAATACTTATATCTCCCACATCTTTTTGCTCTGGCAAGTTGAGAATAGAAGAATCACCGAGATACCACTCTACTTCAGGAGTAGGTGCATCTAAAAGAGCAATAAAAGAGTAAGCGGCATCACTGGGAGCTCTATCGTCCCCGCCTGTCCCGAAATAGAGCCGGGGAATTGTTCCTCCTAAAACATAATTTATCCAAACTGCTGGTTTGCTTATAATCGGATAGTTATTCGAATCTTCATAGATTATCACTCCCTCCCAGGAATCCGGGTCCTGATAATCTATGCTAACATCTACTTTCCATACTCTTCCGTCCAAATCCCCGACATAAACGCGGTCTGCATGCCCATCCTGGTTTATGTCAACAATCGAAGGTGAACAGGGAATGGTGTTAGGAATATTCCAGCCTAATCCAACAGTGGTGTCCACTTCCCCTGCATAAAAGCCCCAAAAATATTCTCCTGTCTCCGCATCTACAGCATAAAAAACATTGCCAACTGTATCACTCGGATTATTGTCATAGCCCGATCCCATAAAAGCAAGCCAGGCATCCTCTCCGTTCTTTCGGATTTTACCCACTACGGGAACAGACCACGTCTCTCCCAAAAAATCATGAGTGAATTCCCAGAGCGGCTGGGGATTATCAGGATTAGTAATATCCAGCGCAAAATAATAGTTAGTTCCTCCTCCGAGACTGCTTCCATTTCCAGATCCCTGACCAGAGATGAGAATCGTTGTCCATTCTTTGCTGGCATCTCCATCAACATCTATATAAACGTCGGCAACCATCGGACTCCCGTCCACATAAATATCTCTTGCAGAATACCTCTCCCCAGTAGCCACTTCGACTGCCCACATGTTTTTCAACTTGGGAAGAAGGTTGTAAGGGATAAAGCCCCATAGTTCTTCTCCTGTGAGAACATCAAAACAATGAAGCATTCCGTCATTCGCTCCCACATAGACAACTTTGCGTCTGTCTACCCATGTATTCATAAAATCCTGGTATCCATCACCCATCTGAACAGCTGCTCCATCTGGCGGACCGACAACTATGGGATTGGAGTGGTTGCTGTCTCCCAGTTTCCACTCGCGTCCATCACCCCTTATATAATTTATCAGCCCTTCATTATCGTTGTTTACATCCTGTAGGATCGGACCCAGGGTATCAACATTAGAAGCAGAGAAGTCGACACTGGTTAAAACAGAATCTACAGGAGTGGCTGTATATACTGTCCTACTGGCTGCTGAGCGGGCATCCAAAAGCTCTCCAGCATCCCAGACTATTTCAACTCCAGAGGGAACAATCTCCCTTCCTGAAGTCTCTGATAAATCAGGACGACTAACTGTCCTGAGAACAGAATAAGATGTAGATTCAGGAGTCATTCCTGATAGATCATAAGCTCTCAGGTGTCCTTCCCAGGAAGGAAAATAAAACGTACTGGCGAGAAGATACTTTTTTTGCTGATCACCTTCCTCAACATTTGTCACAACAACAGAGGTACGAGAGTATTCTCTTCTGTCAACAAGAGTATACTCGAATGTAATCTCACTAATTAAAGGAGTATCAAAGGATGCACCTGAATATTCCTCCATTGGATCTTCGGGTGCAGACAAGATGGCTTTCCACCTGAGGTGGGAACCAAAATGATTGAATGTATGTACGGGCAGATCACTACGATTTTTGATATTATCCTCCTCAAAACTTTGAAAAAACTCCCAATCTTTTCCATCATTATTAGATAGATAAAGTTCTACTTTAAGACCAACTTTCGATTTCCCCCGAGTTCTCATCCTAAGATTTGTAATCTCCACCTTGGTTATTGCATAGAGATTGGGATCAAGTCCGGCTGAAATATTAGTCGACCAAGCTTCTCCGTAGGTAATATAAACATTAGCTAATTCGTTTACAGCCAGATAATAATCTCCAGAATGATTGGCATCGGCAAAAATGAAATCTACGTCTCCGTCCATGTCAAAATCCACAGATATGCCCATATCCACATCATGATACTCTTCATCAATACCATCATCATCATAGTCCCTATAAACTGGAGGTGTAATCGGCAGGCAATCGTTTAAGCATTCAAATTGGAAGTCAACTGGAATTCCTTCGCCTTCTAAAGGACCATTGTTTGTATACATCCACATCCTGGCATCATTCCCAGCTCGCCATACATCATTGGAGCACAATAAATCGATCCGTCCATCTTGATTAAAATCACCAACACAGGTCGCAACTGCGCCTATACAGTCAGGATTAGGAATCGGAAGTTCATGACGAGTGAAGTATCCAGTCCCATCATTCTCATAAAAAACTAAAAAGGCAATATCTTCCACTGTTCCAGCGACAACATCTATATCTCCGTCGTTATCAAAATCAGCAGCATCGATTGTAGAGCCTCCCATGTCTATCGTAAAACCAGGTGGCTGGTCATAATTTAGTTCAGATATATCAAAATTAGCTATATCAAAACTGCCTGCTCCGGGATTTCTCACGAGAAATATTTGATCCTGACTGATAACCAAAACGTCTGTATCTCCATCTTGGTCTATATCCACAGAAACCAAATGGTCTGCAGACCATCGACAATAGATCCCTTCACTCTCGAATCTGCTTGTAAAATCCAAGTTTGGAGAAGAGCCATGGGGATAAAAATCCGGGTCAGTTGCTGTTCCTGCATTGATATACATGGCAGCCACAAATTTATCGTAAACTGGATTGTCTTCATCGTTCTTGTAGAAGAAAAAATCGAGCAATCCGTCATTGTTGTAATCGCCAACTGTTATGGAAGCTGGCCCAACATCTAAGCCTGTCTCATAGATTTCGCTCTCATCTGTCTGAAAAACAATTCCATCATCATCTATTCCATCATCATTAAGATCTTCAAAGGTATTTCTTACAAGAATCAATACATAACGCCTTATTTCCGTGACAGGATCTTCGGTTATATCCAGACCAATCAAATCAGGATAGCCATCACCATCAAAGTCACCAGCATCACAGACATAAATCTGCGATCCCATTCCCGAAGGAGCCGTAATCTCTAAGGTACCCCCCAACCAGTTCAATGATATCGGTCCAGAAGGCCAGTAGGCGACTGAAGTATGGTCTGTATCTTTATAATCTTCGGTGTTGAAATTTTCAGTAAAAATTCCTCCCAGATACTCTACACATTCTTCTTGAGCCCAAAATTTTAAAGCGAAAAAGGAGATTAGTATGAATAGCGGCAAAAGTATCACCGTAATCTTCTTTTTTTTGTTCATTTTTTTACCCCGCTTATTTATGTTTAATCATGTTAATCATGTCCCTGGGCGTTCAAGGACTAATTCCATTTCTAACCTTGAAGTCGTAATATTTCCCCCTATCTCGACACTCCCGATGCAGACCAAAATAGCATCATTGGGATCAGAGATCCCGCCTCCGGCCTCATCATCAATCACAAACACAGTGTATCTGTATCGAGTGTCTGTTCCGTCCCCCGCCTCGTATCTTTCGTCCCGGGCCGGGATAAAAGTTTTCCTGCAAAAAATAACAGTACTCACATCAGGATTTTCGTCCTTGTCAGGATCAATCAAATTCAATAATTCCAGGTCAGTCAATCTTCTAAAATAGTTATCCGATTGAGGAATATCAATCCCTGCAGGCTCGATGAGATAATGTCCATCAAAGTGGGCCCAATCGCCGATTGAAAAATACTCTTCAATTTCCGTCCAGGCAACATCAAACCCTGCCTCAGCAGCATTATAAGCCTGCTGTTGGGTACGAATGTTTCCCGCAACCTTCGGACCAGTGCCTGTCACCTGGATAAGCACAAGCCCGACAACCTGCAGGAAAGCCAGCACAATGACGACAATAACCAAGGCCATTCCTTTCTCACGCTTCGACGCCGGCGATTGGCTGTTTATTTTCGAAAATCTCTTTTTATCCCTCATTTCATCCTCTTTAATTTGTTCCGCTGTTATACATACTCAAGGACATGTTTCTGATTTGGGCAGTCGACTCAAGCAAAAATCTTCTGTGTTTATCAGTTTCCTCTCCTACAGCAGAATTAGCAACAGCTGGTCTTCTATAGAGATGGAGGTTTGCAGAGGGTGTGCCAGAGACGCTCACATAAGGATTTCTCGTTCTTCCCAATACCCATATCTGAACCATGCGGATTCTGCTTATTAAAACCAATTTTGCCTGCTTCGTGGCCTCATCATCCATCGGACCTATCGTCCAGTTACTGTTATCCCAATCTGTAGGCCCATCCAAAATTCCATCATTATCCAAATCCCCAAAGTACTGGAATTGTAAACTCTCGATGTTTAGAGCTAACGGCATATGCGAGATATCTCCACCTTCGTCTATAGTTGTCAAATATAAAGTATACGGAATGCCTAAATATCCATCCTGCCCTACACTCGGATTTAAATCCGGATAATCTCCAGGATTTCCTGTTGTATCAAGCCAATACTGTTTAATCTGTATGAATGTTATTTTCGCATCTGCCCAACAGTCTGCGGGACAACCTGTGTCTGACAGCCCGCCAGGCGGATTGAGCTCTGATTGTCCAGGGGGCATGGCAAATGTTCCTGGAGCTACTCCCATGGGCCAGGAGATATTACTAATATATAAAAGTGCAAAACATCCAGGACATGTTGGTGAGGTTATCATAACTTCCTTGCCCTCATAAAATGCTTCTTGATAGGGACTACTATTTAATGCAGACACATCCACTTGAAATATGACACCTGCTTGAAATTGAACTGTCAAATCCAAAGGATCATAAAAATTTCCCATAAGTTTTATAGAATCAGGCGACTCTGGAGAAGGACCATGTCCATCTATTCCTTCTAGAGAATAGCCGATAAGATCAGTTAATAAACCGGCCCCTGCTGATCTTATATCTCTCGAGACGAAATACATGGCAGCCCGAACATCATGCTGAATCTCTGCAAATTGCTGCTGGTCGACCGATACCTTGTTGCTCCTCGTGTATAGAGATAACGTTGCCACAATGATAGCCAGCATGATTGAACTGCCGACTAAAACCTCTATCACAGTAAACCCGCCTCTAGAAGAAAAAGCAAAAGATGGAAAGTTTCGAGTTGAAGTTTTGCCTTTCATTTTTTCCTCTCTCTTAGGCTTATTCATGGTTGTCCGCTCACCTGCTTATAATCGTGCTTACGTCAGCTCGGACTCGATATTCGGAAGGACTGGCGATAAGATTATCCATTGCCACTTGCGCCTGGAGTCCTGAAAAAACCATAACTCTCACGTTCCAATAAAATCCTGACGCCGCGAGCTGAGTTATTCGTCTGAAATCAACTATTCCATCACTGTTGATATCCATCAGTTCATCAATCGGACTTAAGGATAAGTTATGCAACTCATCGGCTGATAAATTCCTCAGAAAGTCAATCTGTTGCTGAGCTAAAAAAATCGCATTAGTCATCGCGTCTGAGCGAGCATTATTCATCACGCTTAAACAGAAAAGCTGGGCCAATCCTAATAAGGCAACACCCACAAGGGCTATCCCCACCACAACTTCTATCATAGAAAAACCCTTACTTTTAGCATCATTCCTGGAATTATTATCTAACGACCCCTCACCGGGAACCTGTGATTTTTTATCAAAGATTTCTCTCTTAGTAATCATTTTTTTCCACCTTCAGCTATAATATATTGAATTGAGCCTCCAGCTAACGCTTTAATAACTCTCTGGTCAGGCTTGTCATAAGTTGCTAATTTAAGACTCTGGAGAGCGATGGTGTTTTGTGTGGAGCTGTAGTTTGCGACAAAACCCAACGGTGAGAATTCGACAATCTCATCCGGAAAATCTATATCCACTTGAAATTCAGATGGGATTGATTTTCTTAGAAATCCACGTATTATATTCCATTCGTTCGGATTATCTTCTCTTTCAATGGAATAAACCCAGCCCTCACCCACAGCCTCAAACTTCACCCTATGATTCAATTTCGTTTTAACAGCCTGAAATTTTGCCCTCTGTAAAGTTATCAGGATTTCTCTCGCTGAACCCTCTATTTTTCTTGATTCCAAAGTGTTCATGATGTTCGGGTAGAATACTAGAGCCATGATGCCTATTATCCCTACGGCTACCAGAATCTCAACCAAGGTAAAGCCTTTCCGGGCAGATGCAGAATTATCCCTGGTTCTTGCTCTTTCATGTTTGTGCTGAGAAATTCTTGAAATATTCTTCATTATCTTCTTCGCTTCGGAGAAAATAGGCGCTCCAGGCACGATAACCACTCTTCCCTGAAATAAGGGCTACCTTCCTCGCTCACAGGTATTTCCTTTTCGTAACTTTATTAATCTTGGTCCTGTCCCAGTTGCTCTGATCATATACCTTTTCTGAAATAGTTGCAAGATGTCCATCGCTTCGTAAAAACCAAGCAAGCAGCTCACCAGGACTCACTGAACCCAAGCCTCCACCCGATAAAATAAAGAATGTGCACTTAGCACTTTTATACATAGCAAGTATATTAATACATTTAATGTCCCGCATTCTCAATGCCCTTTCAAGATGAGATTTAGGGTGATATTTATCTGAACACCCTTAACCTTGTTAAATGAGCTTCCTCACCTTAAGAGGCTAATAGTTTTTTTTATTAAATATAGAAGATTAATAAATAAGAAAGATAAGCAGAGAGAGGAATGTTTTTAAGCAGAGAGAGGAATGTCTTTTCAATTTTGATTACGAAAAGATCTATTTCCATGTCGTGGGGGGCGAAAACGATGATAAAGTGTCTAAAGTCATGACTTGCTCCCTCTCCCTGGGTCCTTTCGGACCTTAACCTTCTTCCCTGGATTTTTTCGTTCTTGCTTATCGAGGAAGGCTAAAGCCAGGCCTTAAGCTCTGGGCAATTTTGTTCTTAGCTTCACTGGGAAGGAGAAAACTTAGCCTTAAACCTTAAGCTCGATCGTTCTTGATACCTGAAAGGACACTTATATCTTTTTACAGCTTTTTTATCACAAAAATGTCGCTCGTCCCCTCCTCGACTTTAAACTTTTCTGAGACGGAAAGTCCGAGAATCCAGATGATCTTATCTCCAGATAGAAAAACTGGCCGTCTTTCTCTCTCGGATAAAGGGATACCTTTAGCTCTCATTATTTCCTTGAGCTTCTTTTGACCAGGGGCTCCTAAAG
>SOIV01000028.1 GCA_004377005.1 Candidatus Aminicenantota bacterium
ACAGCAACAATTTTTTCAATCTCATCCTCTCGCAAAGAAGGGTAAAGAGGAATCGAGATTGTCTTATGCCAGGCTTCCAATGTATGGGGAAAACCAGGTAGATTTAAATAGATGTGGAGTGGAATATAGACAGGCCGCCTGCACATAACTTTTTTTTGATGAAATTTCTCAATATATTCAGAAGCGCTGTCTTTTGTTTTTATAACGAATCGATAATATATATGATCTTTTTCTTCTTTTTGAACAGGCAAGGAGAAATTACAATTTTTAAATTCTTGGAAATAGCGAGCAGCAATCTCCCTTCGTCTCTCAATGAATTTTTCTAAAAAAGAAAGCTGGCTTAGTCCGAGGGCTGCCTGGATATCGGTCATCTTATAATTATAACGCAAAATATAATCATCTCTATTGTCATACTCTCTAAGGTCTTTTATCCGGGAGACCAAATCTTCTGAATCGCTTAAAACCATACCTCCTTCTGCTGCGGCAATTACTTTGGTAGCATAAAAAGAAAAAACAGAGAGAAGACCAAAGCTGCCCGCTCTCTGGCCTTTAAAATTTGCACCGATGCTCTGGGCGCAATCTTCAATTACAGGAATACCCAGCTCAGACAATTTATCTATTTCTGCCGGACAGCCAAACATATGAGGCACAATGATAGCCTTTGTTTTCCTGGTTATTGCTCTTTTCGTAGCCTCGACTGACATATTGAAAGTAAGGGGATCTATATCCGCGAGAACGGCGGTTGCTCCCGTGTAATTTACAGCGTTGAGGACAGCAGAACAAACAAAAGATGGGATTATGACTTCATCGCTTTTCTTTACATCCAAAGCCAATAAAGCTAAATGGAGTGCTGCAGAGCCAGAGTTAACTGCCACAGCTTTTTTTTTGCCGATGAAACGAGCTAATTTGTTCTCGAATTCTCGAACTTTTGGCCCCTGAGATAATTGACCGGATTTAAGCACAGAGATGACAGCTTTTATGTCTGAATCAGAAAGTAAAGGACGGGAATGGGGAATAATCTCGTTAGGCATCATAGATCACGTAAATATCTAAAAGCCTTAAAGCCTTCAGCGTATTTAACTTTTCCTTGAAATCCTCTGAAATTAGCTATAGCTTTGACACTTTCGACCATATCTAGTTTAGTCGGATAAGCTTTGGCAACTTGGGAACTATAGATTTGAATCAATTTTTGTTTTTCTTCGAGAACATCTCCAATATCGACAAAAATATCAGGTTCAAAATTATTGGATGTATAATCTTCATAAAAAAACACTCTTTTGACATATCGAGTAGCGGCTAAAGTACACTTAGCCAGCATGCGGTGATCTTGATGGATATCATCAATGTAGTTTACATACACTTCCTTTGGGTTTATTTCTCCGATAACGCTATCAATATGAGAAATTATCTCTCTTTCGTTAGGCAACTCAGTATCAATGTATCCACCCCAAAATATCTTCTTTACGCCCAATAATTTCATGGCTTTCTCCTGCTCTTTCTGCCTTTTTTCCGGATCTCCTCCGTATTCTCCTCTGGTCAAAACCATAAAATATATCTTTTCCCCTTTCCTGGCAAATTTAAGAAAAGTGCCTCCGCACCCGTATTCAATATCGTCTGGATGTGCTCCCAAAGCTAAAATATTCAATTCATTCTCCTTTTTTTAAGATTGAAAGACTTTCCGGTCCGCAATTAAATAATAAATCTACGGCTGACATATAAGGCTCAAAACTCCCATAAAGCTGAGGATAGTGAGGGTGTTTATAGTCTTGAAAGATTACCTTAATACCTTCCTTGGCAAATTCGTCTAAATTCATATAACTTGCTCCATCTTTACCGGAGAGGTAAACATCTCCTCCCAACTGCTTGCATATATCAACTAATCTCTCAGTCGGTTCTTCTCTTGATTCATATTGTGAGGCTTTGACAAGCTTTTTTTCCGAAAGACCAAAGGCCTTTACCAAGTATTCAAGCATATTAATATTAATATCGACTAAATGGTTCCAATCTTGAGCATAGGTCTGTTCAAAAAACTCTTCATGATCTTTGAAAAAAGGAGCCTTAGAATAATTTGTGACCAGGGCGTTAAGATGTTTTTTCCCCCACCATACTGTGTTATTAATTTTAACTTCGTAAATTTTCTGCATGAATTTGTGGATAACCGGAACAGAAAGCCACTGCCATCCTTCTGATGTTTTAATCTTGTTCCGATTCTGCCATTCATTTTTTTTAAATTGCACATTATCCAAAAATACGAATATATCGCTTCTTTCAATTTTATCAAAGTATCCCAACCAGGGTAAATATTGGGGTTGATGGACGGAAACAATCATCTATTATGCCTTGGTTAA
>SOIV01000238.1 GCA_004377005.1 Candidatus Aminicenantota bacterium
AGTGGTTTTTGGGGTAGTCCAGGGAGTTGGATTCAGGCCTTTTATCTACCGGCTGGCTCATGAGCTTCATTATAAAGGCTGGGTAAAAAACATTGGTTTTGGTGTAGAAATACATGTTGAATCTGAGGAAAAAACAGATTTTAAAGATTTCTTTAAAGGTCTCCAGGAGAAAAAACCTCCTCTTTCTCAGATTGAAGAAATCAGTCATAAATCTGCATCTTTTCAAAACATCAAAGATTTCACCATAAAAAAATCAAAGCAAGGGGAAAGTTTTGTCTTCATCTCTCCTGATATTTCTATCTGTGAGAACTGCCACAAAGAAATGATGAGTCAACCGGACAGAAGGTTTCACTATCCTTTTATCAACTGCACAAATTGTGGACCTCGCTATACGATTGTCAAATTCCTTCCCTACGACAGGAAACAAACCACTATGGAAAGTTTCAAAATGTGTGAAGACTGCAACACAGAATTCACCAATCCCCTTGATAGAAGGTATCATGCCCAGCCTATCGCCTGTCCAGTATGCGGTCCTCACGTAAGCCTGTCAGCTTCCAGAACAGGGAAAGCGATAAAAGGAGGAATCAACAAAGCCGCTTCCCTGATAAAAGAGGGAAAAATTTTGGCAATTAAGGGACTCGGCGGGTTTCATCTTATCTGCGACGCCAAAAATTATGGGGCTGTTCGCCGCTTAAGAGAAATAAAAGAGCGCAAAACAAAACCATTGGCTCTAATGGCCCGTGATTTTGAAACCATAGAAAAATACGCCTTGCTCAGTCCTGAAGAGAAAAAAATGCTACTCTCAGCCTGGCGCCCTATCATTCTTCTCAAGAAAAAAAGAGAAATCAAAGGAATCGCTCCCTTCCTTGATGAAATGGCATTTATGCTTCCCTACACTCCCCTTCACTATCTTTTACTCGAGCATCTTGATCTAATCGTGGCCACAAGTTCCAACAAAAAAGATGCCCCTATCATGAAAGATGAGGAAGAAGGAATAGGAGAACTCTGCGATTATATCTTGACTCATAATCGGCCCATCCATATGAGAGCCGATGATTCAGTGCTCAGAGTCGTTGACGACAAGCCTCTGTTTCTTAGACGCGCTCGAGGTTATGTCCCTTACCCCCAGAGAGTTCCGCAAGAACTGGAAATCCCTCACCAAATTCTGGCGCTTGGAGGAGAGCTTAAGGATACAATTTCTCTTTATAAAAATGGCTATGTAATCACAAGCCAGTTTCTGGGAGATCTCGATGAATACCAGAATTACAAATACTTCAAGGAGACAATCCACCATCTCACCAAACTCTTTGAAGTCAAGCCTAAGGTTGTAATATCGGACTTGCACCCGGACTTTCATACAACAAGGTATGCTCAAAAATCAGGCCTCCCGCACCTTCAGGTTCAACACCATTTTGCTCATGTCCTGGCTCCTCTTCTCGAGCATAAAATTCCTCCCCAAAACAAGGTTCTTGGAGTTAGTTTGGACGGTTACGGCTACGGAGAAGATGGGCTTGCCTGGGGTGGGGAGTTTCTTCTGGTCGACTATTCATCCTACAAAAGACTTGCCCATTTTAAGTATGTTCCCCTGCCTGGCGGTGACCTTGCTGCAAAACAGCCGTGGCGAATGGCCTTATCCTATCTTATGGATGCATTCAACTCCAAGCTCCCCAAAGTTAATGCTCTGGAGAAAGTCAGCAAAAATAAAATAAAAACTGTTATGAGCATGATCGAGCAGAAGGTCAACAGCCCTCTCTCCTCAAGCTGCGGCAGGCTTTTTGATGCGGTCTCGTTTCTCGTAGGTCTTTCTCCTTTAGAGGTTGAGTTTGAAGCAGAAGCTCCGATGAGGTTAGAGTCTACGGCCCAAGAAGGGATAAAAGAAAGCTACGGTTTTTCTGTGAAGGGCAATCTTCTCCCTTATCAAATCTCCTTTGCTCAGACCATAAAATCAATCTTAAAGGATCTGGCGCAAGAAATTCCTGTATCTTTTATCTCGGCAAAATTCCATAACACTCTAGCCCGGGTTATTGTTTCCATAGCAGAAAAAACAAGAAAAGATTACGGTATAAATACTGTTGTTCTTGTCGGTGGAGTTTTCTTAAACAAAAAATTGCTGCATGAAGCCACAAGTCTTCTGGAGCAAAAGAGGTTTAAAGTCCTCAGGACAATAAATTATTCCCCTAATGATGAGTCAATTTCAATTGGACAAATTGCCTATGGCTTAAATAATTTGAAAACGAGAGAAAACCTACAAAGTGAGAAAGCTGATATAGGCCAGAAAAGGTAGAAAGGAAAGAATGGGCTTGATAAATCAAGCCCCTACATTCCTA
>SOIV01000075.1 GCA_004377005.1 Candidatus Aminicenantota bacterium
CCTAAATCATTCAGATTCTGGATAACCTTTTCGGCGCTCTCTTCCAGTGTTTCCTTATCGGTCTCCAGAAGAATTTCCGGGTTCTGGGGCTCATCATAGGGGTCGGAGACACCGGTGAACTCTTTTATCTCTCCCTTGAGTGCTTTTTTGTACATTCCTCTTACATCGCGCTCGATGCAAACTTCCAGAGGGCACTTGACATAAACTTCTATGAAATTTCCGATCTCCTCCCGAGATTGGGCCCTTATCTCACGATAGGGAGAAATAAAAGAAGTGAGCACTGCCACACCATTCCTGGTCAAAAGCTTGGCCACAAACGTCACCCGTCGAATGTTTTCATCCCTATCTTCTTTGGAAAACCCTAAGTCTCGAGTCAGACTCTTTCGGACTATATCGCCATCCAACCTCTCAACCTTCAGGCCTTTCTCCTTTAATATCTCTGCCACCCGATCTGCCACTGCAGATTTACCTGAAGACGGTAATCCTGTAAACCATAAAGTGAAGCCCTTTTGTTCCATCTTATTACCTCTCTACCCTCTGTCTGTACAATTTTTCATCAACAACCTCTGTCATTTTTTCTAAATTCAGATTTCTCTCCTCCAGGAAACGATGTATATCCTCCAGATGCTTTTTAGGGCTGGAAAGAATCTCGTTGTAGTTTACGAATAAAACCTGCATGTCCTCCCTTACCTTGATATCTGCTTTTGTCTTGTTGTTCAACTTGATGAAGGCTTTCTTTGTATCATTCCTTTCCTCATCCTTGGCTCTCATCATTTCCTCCATCGAGTCCAATATCTCCTCTATGTTCCTATCCACATAGATTAGTTTGTAGTTGCCAGGAGGAAGGTATTGAAGGCCGTAGGCTATTACCTTTAAAACTCTATCCTCAAAATTGAACACATAATCTGGATTGTCCTTGAGTTTATCTATGATGCTCTCTACCTCCAGGTACCCTTTAGGATTGCTGCGATCAGGTTTCCTCTTTCCGTCTGAAGCCACGGGCAAACCCCCAGCATTCAGAATTTGCATTAACATCGACGTGCCTGATCGAGGCAGGCCCGAGACTATATAAATCTGCTTCATCATTTCTACTCCACGAATGGATTGTCGTAATCAAGGATAATTTTAGCTACTTCTGGCCGCATCAGCTCCGGCGGTGGAATCTTTCCCTGAATCAGCAATTCTCTAATCTTTGTCCCGCTGAAGTTGATGTGTTCTGAAGGCTGGTGGGGGCATGTTTTCTCGTTGACCACAGAATTGCACTTCTTGCAAAAAGAAAAGGACTTAAAGAATAAAGGGACAATTCCCAGATCAGGGAATTCTTCGAAAATATCTTGAGCAGCATAAGGTGAATAGTAATTGCCAACACCTGCATGATCACGGCCTATGATAATATGAGTGCAGCCAAAATTTTTTCGGATTATGGCGTGAAAGATAGCCTCCCTCGGACCAGCATACCTCATTTCCATCTGGAGAATGACCACCACTGCCCGCTCCTTAAGATAATAATGTTTGATGAGCTCGTCATAAGAGGCAAGAATCACTTCGTCTTTGAAATCCCCCTTTTTCTTGCGGCCAATGACAGGATTTACGAAGATTCCATCGGTGAAAGTCAGGGCTGTTTTCTGGACATATTCATGTCCGATATGGGGAGTATTCCTTGTTTGAAAACCTACAACTGTCCTCCAGCCCTTCTCTTTAAAAAGAACCCTTGTCTCGATTGGCTTGAGTTTATAGTTATAAAAAGGAGTCGAAGATTCCTGAATTAAATCGATTTTCCCCGCAAGTAGAACATCTTTCATGCCTCTAACCTTAGCCACACCAGGATGAGCCGTGTCTTTTGTCTGGAAGACCTTCTCTGCCATCTCTTCTCTGTTGTATTCATATTTCTCTTCAAGATGGAGAAGAGCTATTGGGTCGTTGTTTTCATTGTGCAGGATAACTTCCTGCCCTATCTTCAATTTTTTTGCCACTTCCTTTTCAGCATCAAGGACAATAGGAATGGGCCAGGGAAGGTCGTCGGAAAGCCTCATGTGGTTCAAAACATTCCGGTACTCCCCTTCCCCCATAAAACCTTCGAGAGGGCTGAAATTACCGAAAGCAATGTTTTCCACATCGCTTACTAACTCAAAATTCAATTTAAGAGACGGTAAAACCTTGGCTTTCTCCAGAGCTCTCTCTTTTTCCTCTCCGTGAAGAACTCGCTCCACAAGTTTGCTTCCATGAGGCTGAATCATCTTTCTCTCCTAAGCTAAGGCAAGCGGCATGCTATTTTCCTAGCTACATACTTATATGTCATTTTTAGCGATCGATGAGCGATC
>SOIV01000081.1 GCA_004377005.1 Candidatus Aminicenantota bacterium
CTAACAAAGCGGTAAGTTCTTTTTTCTGTAAATCCTTTCCTACCTCTTTCATTGAATTATCTAATTCAATATTGATATTTCTCATTCTCTCCAGAGCTCCTGTTTTCTGCTCTTCAAATATTCTATTTTTTTCAAAGGAGAGTTCCCTTTTTTTTTAAGTGTTGGCCGGGAATCAGGAAGAGCTGATGCCGCAATTTCACTCCATATTTTACCAGAATCTCTAAATCTCTCGGCGACCTCTTTTAACCGGTACTCACTTAATATCTCGCTGGCTTCATCAAGAAATTTAGCATATATAGGACGGAAGGCACTTCCCCCAGTACCACCTTCTCAGGGTTAATCTTCATTTCGGCCTTCAATTTTTCTAAAAGAATCTCACTCATCCTTTTTTACTATCCTGTGGAATATTTTTAAAATTTCTTCTTATATCTTTAAATTCGACAAAAGATTTAAAAATCCTTCTTTTTGAGAAAAACCTCACTCAAACCCTTATAAAATAAGGCTTTTCACCCACATCCAAAATAAGCCATTTTAAGCTATTTTATACGCCCATTTTAAAAATATGAACAATCACCTTAGGCCACCTCAAGAAACGCAGCTGTGACAATATTTCGCTGAAACCCTTATTTTGCAAGGCTTTTAGCCTCCTAAAAATAGTGCTTTTAGCCCTTTTTTGCCTTGTTTTCTCCATATTTTAGAAGCACTAACACTATCCCATATAACAAAAAAACGCAGAAACCCTTATGTTTTCTACGTTTTAAAGCCTTACTATTTTTTCCTTTAAAACTTACAATCCTCTAATTCTATATATATTTATCTACCTTACTTAGCTAAAAATCAGCTTTTCTGCTCCTCTCTTTTTCCTTTTTTAGAAAATTGGAACCTATCCCCATTATTATATGATAGTTAGTTATTAAAGAAAATGGGATGTATTCCTATTTATTAAGTCTACTTTTTTCTGGCTTTAACTACCAACGATTTTTTATTTCCGGATTTTTTTTGGAAGACACCTAAAATAATCTCAGCTTCTTTAAAAGGTACAGTTATGAAAGAAAAGTCATTGAACACATCCACCTGGTCAATAGCAGAATTCCTAACCCCTGTATTTTGGATAATAAACCTTACCAATTTGCTAGGACTTATCTTATCTTTCTTACCCAATGCCACAAATAGCCTTGTTCTGCCTTCCATCTCTATTTTTCTGTTTTTACCTGACAAATCCTTTATTTCGTTATACAGGCCGGGGTTAAGTTCATCATCAAAACAGTAATTTAGTAATTTGGCAAGTATCTGAGTCGAGTTATTATCATTTAGAAGTTTTTTGGCCCAATTATAGTATGTATTATCTATCTCTTCGCTGTTAATAGCTGTTATATCTTCGTTTATCTTCTTTTTCTTTGCTTTAATGATATCCTTAACATTTGGTACTCTTGACTTTTTTATATCGGTCTTTGCTATACGCTTAATAAACATCAGCTTCCTATATTCGCTCGGTGTAATAAAGGTTATAGCCGTTCCCTGTTTACCTGCTCTTCCTGTACGACCGATCCTGTTCACATATGATTCGGGATCATGTGGAAGAGAATAATTAATTACATGAGTCAGATTGTTAACATCTATACCACGTGCAGCCACATCAGTTGCCACCAGTACATTAATCCTCTTTTTCTTGAACTTATCCAGGGTCTTTTCTCTTTGTCCCTGTGAAATATCACCGTGAATGGCATCAGCATCATACCCTCTGTCAATAAGATGGCTGACAACACTATCAACATCATTCTTTGTCCTGCAGAAAACCAGCCCGTAAAAATCTTCTTCAATATCAATAATCCTACACAATGCCTCAAATTTGTCAGCAGCTTTGACTTCATAATATATCTGTTCCGTAAGACTGGTGGTAAGCTGTTGTTTCTTGACAGTAATAAATTCATAATCCCCCATGTATTTACTCGCGAGTGCCTTGATCCTTAACGGCATGGTAGCCGAAAACAGAAGGGTTCTTTTATGGGGATTGGTATGGCTCATTATCTCTTCCATATCCTCAATGAACCCCATATTAAGCATTTCATCAGCCTCATCAAGGATTAGATATTCGATATCCTTGAGATTGAGTGTCTTTCTTTTGATGTGGTCAATAACTCTTCCGGGTGTACCTACAACAATATGCACTCCTTTTTTAAGGCGCCTCAGCTGCTGATCGATTGATTGCCCTCCGTAGATAGGAATGACCTGGATACCGGAATTGCCCTTGAAGGAACCAATCTCCTCGGAAACCTGTATGGCAAGCTCTCTTGTTGGAGTAATGATAAGAGCA
>SOIV01000151.1 GCA_004377005.1 Candidatus Aminicenantota bacterium
GGAAAAGGGATGGTTTCTCTGATATGCTTTATTTTACAGATCCAGGCGAGCATTCTTTCTATGCCCAACCCGAATCCAGAGTGGGGGACAGACCCGTATTTTCTTAAATCCAGGTACCACTTGTAATCTTCCCGAGGCAGCTTGAATTCTTTTATTTTCTTCTCAAGAAGATCAAGGTCATGAATGCGCTGTCCTCCTCCGATTATCTCTCCGTATCCTTCTGAGGCGAGCATATCCACTCCCAGCGCTAATTCAGGTCGCTTTTCGTCAGGCTGCATGTAAAAGGCCTTTATTTTAGCGGGAAAGTGGGTGATACTTACAGGCAGGTCGAAGATCTCAGATATGAGAGCCTCCTCCGGCGCACCAAAATCATCACCCCATTCCATTTTTGAGCCTTTTTTCTTGAGCATCTTTTGAGCTTCATCATAGGTTAAACGAGGGAATGGTTTTTTTATCCGTTCAAGGGGTTTTGTATCCCTTTCCAGAACTTCAAGCTCTTTCTTATTTTGTTCCAAAATGCGTTCCATTATGTAAACAACAAGATCTTCCCCCAGTTCAGTTATATCCTCCAGCGTGGCAAAAGCCACTTCAGGCTCGACCATCCAGAATTCAATCAAATGTTTTCTTGTTTTTGACTTTTCTGCCCTGAAAGTTGGACCAAAACAATAGACCTTGCCAAAAGCCATGGCCGTGGCTTCGTTATAAAGCTGGCCGCTCTGACTAAGGAAAGCTTTTTGGTCAAAATAATCCGTTTCAAAAAGAGTGGTGGTGCCCTCGCAAGCGCTGGGAGTCAAAATCGGTGTGTCCATGAGGCGGAAGCCCCTGTCGTCAAAAAAATCGCGTATGGCTTTTATGAGTTCTGTTCTTATTTGAAGAATGGCATGCTGTTTTTGTGAGCGGAGCCAGAGGTGGCGATGTTCCATAAGGAAAGGAGTACTGTGAGCCTTGGGAGTTATGGGATACTCATCAGCGACCTGGAGAATTTCTACGTCCTTGATGGTTAGCTCGAAACCGCCAGGAGCTCTTTTGTCCTCTTTAACCAGGCCCCTCACAATGAGAGATGATTCTTGAGTGAGGGTGTCGAACTTTTTAAAGAGGGGGTCGTCCTTTTTAGAGCTAAAGATCGTTCCCTGGATTAGTCCTGTGCCGTCTCTTATGAGCAGGAAACGGACCTTTCCGCTTGAACGCTTATTAAAAACCCAACCTCTGATTTCAACTTCCTTATCTTTGAAGTTTGAAATATCTTCTATATAAGTCCACTTCATGTCTCAAGGATTATAAAAAATAGAAAAGTTAAGGTCAATTTATATTATTCATTGACAGGATGCGAACTGTATGGTAATTGCAAATTATTTGATGATATGAAGAGAAGAAATTTTATCAAGAGCTATAACCGCTTATGCTAAAGAACTGCATAGTCAATCAAGTAAGATTACCTTTAAAATCAAATTGCGCCTTTAAACTGAGGAAGTGAAATGGACAAATCGATTGCCGTAAGTCAAGATCTAGAAAACATCATAACAGACATAGCAGAAGTCGCCCGGATTCTATGGAAGCTGGGATGGGCGGAGAGTAATGCTGGCAACATTTCTGTCAATGTCACTGAACACATTCCCGAAGATATTAGAGAATTGAATAAATTTCCTTCCAAAGAAATCGATAAAAGCTATCCCGAACTATCCGGATTTTCCTTTTTCATTACTGGCGCTGGCGCAAGAATGCGCGACTTGGCAAAGGAACCTTCTGGGAATGCATGTATACTGCGCATAGCGGAGAAATCAAACAGATATCATATTCTATGGGGGAGGAGGTCTGAATTAGGCTTTGAACCCACCTCAGAAATTCATTCCCATTTGAGCATCCACCGCTTTCTACTCGAGAAAAAAGCTCCACAAAAGGTAATTATCCATGCTCATCCGGAAGAACTGATTGCTTTGACGCATGTTAAAGAATATAAACAAGAGAGCAAATTAAACCGCTTGCTCTGGTCGATGAATCCAGTGGCAAAAATTATCATTCAAAAAGGTGTTGGCCTTGTTCCATACTGCGTTCCAGGCTCAGATGAGCTTGCTCAAGCAACAATAAAAGCCCTCGAGAAACATGATGTCGTTCTATGGGAGAAGCATGGATGTTTAGCCATCGGTACGGATATGCTTGAAACTTTTGATCGAGTTGATATCCTAAACAAGGCAGCTCGAATATTTCTGGCATGCAAGAGCGCTGGGCTTGCTCCAGAAGGATTATCCGATGCTCAGTTAGATGAGCTCGAGCGTTTATTTTGGTCTAAGAAGTAAAGGAATGAACGCTCATTAAT
>SOIV01000117.1 GCA_004377005.1 Candidatus Aminicenantota bacterium
AATCTCATGCGGTTAAAGGTCTCATTTCTGCTCATGATTTACCTCCTATATTGAAATCAATGCTAAAAAAACTGTCAGAAAAAAGCTGAAGTTTATTCTCCTTTGATATTAAGATTCTTTTATCTTTGCAGGATATAAAAATCCCTCTTGCTCTTATCTTTTTTTACGAGTCTGAAATCAATAATCTTATACTTTCTCTCAAATAGAGTCTTGAAAACCTGCCTTGTCTTCATCCTCCATTCAAGGGGGATACTCCTGACTTTGTTCTCAACGACATCTGTCTCGCGGAGCATGTGATAAAAATCAACAGGAATTTCAACCAAAAGGAGTTCATGGTCTAAATCAAGGTTTAGGTCTTTTACCACTTCAAGCTTTAGAACTCCACTCCGGCCTTTGACTTCCTCAATGCCAGCCTCGAGGGCAATATACCCTGAGTCAATCAAGCGCTCTAAATCGTATTCAGGCCTTTGAATATCTTTCTTGAGATCCCAGAAGATAAGAAACCTGTCGCAGGGAATATCTACTCTATTCAGCAATCCAATAAAGTCTTCATAAAAAGCATCCCTGTATTCAACCACATCCATCCCGAAGTGATGGATATTCCTATAAGCATTGATTCCTGTTAAAGGATCAAAAGAATTGGTAACAGCATAAATTCCGAAGATCTCCATCAACTTCTCTCTCTGAAACTGCTTTATTAGAATCCCAAGACCATAAAGTTGAAAATCTTGCCTGACCCCTACATACTGAGAATAAAATAGGAGATTATCAGGTTCTCTGAAGGCAACTTTTTTATCCTTTATTCCGACAAACCCGTAAGAAAAACCGACAAGATGCTCTCTATCCTGTTTGAATACCTCGCTCTTGCTTTCCACATAAACGGCTATAAATAAGCAACTTCCATCATACAGAAAATTTGTGCACATCATGTTTCTAGCACCAGGTAGGCCATCCTCTGGATCGCCCCAAATTTCATTCCTTAACTCTTCATATTTCACGTAGTCGCGTGGGTGGCCTGAACTTTCCACTTTGAACAAAAAATTCTTTCCTTTGATCTTGTGTATTTTTTCAAATTCTTTCATTTTTAATAAAGTCAGTTTAATAAAATCTTGCTTAAAATTACAATGATTTTATCCAAACGCTCTTTCCATTGCAAATTCCTTTTGGGGTCAGGTCTTGCTTTTTGCTTTTTGCCCTTCTTTATGACCCTTTATAGATTTGAATTCCGTTTTTTTTTAGTATATGGTAATTATCTTTGTTGGAAGATAACTGTCTAAAAAAACTCTATTCGACTTTAAAGGAGAGATAGAATGAAAGCCTTCAAAAAAACAATGATCATGGTTTTTTCGCTCCTCATTCCCTTTCTTCTCCAAGCGGCAGAATTTCAGGTCAAAGTCATAAAAAGCGAAGATGATCTACCTGAAAAATTTTGCAGCCACTGGGAAAAGGGAGACTTTCTTATCTTTGACGGAAAGAACCTGACCTTAATAGGTGGAGCCAAGAGGCGTCTGAAAGACCTGACTAACTATCCGAAAAGCGACGCCATGGGCAATATTATCAGTTTCGTCCCTGCCGGAAAAAAAATAGCGAGCAACTTGAATATCGGATCACCGGTCATCAGGATAAAGAGAAAAAGAGAATACTTAACTTACACCTCGGTTAAACCCTTAAAAAAGACCACCCTAGATCAGGCTATTGCTTTCGAAGCTACTGCTCTTTATGAAGGCAAAAAGGGGGAAAAGGCCCGGATCAGGACTCTCTATCATTTTTCCCCTCTTGAAGGAAGAATTGAAATCACTTCAACCATAACTAACACAGGAAAGAAAGAGTTCGAAGATTTGGACTATTATCTCTATTTTTATGCATTTCACAGTTACTACTTCAGCCCCTTTAACAGAAAGAAACATCCTGACTTAAGATTCAGAGTTTACCAGAAAAAAGGACATTATTTAGCCTGGCTTAATATGAATCCTCTCCGGGAGGAAGAAAAAGTTCTTCAAGATGACGAAGAACCTCCTCCCATACCGGGAACATTAGCTCCCAAGGAAGTATTTGAAATTCGCCACATTCTGCTAGTGGATACTAAACATGAAAAATTACTCCGGAAGATCTATCAAATTTTTAACGTTGAGCCAGAAGAAGCGCTCATTCATTTTGAGGATTTCGGTGGCGGCTCCATGGAAGTTATTGTCAGAGATGCTTTTTCCTCTTCTGTTTTTTTCCGTTCATTTCTGGAAAATCCTTTTTTCATAAAAATTCCTCTTCCAAAGGGAGCCTACAGGATGAGAGCAAACTTCTTTCCGGCTGTCTGCGAAGAACTCCTGGTTGTTGGATTAGAAGAGGAAAGCTCTTGCGTACTCCAAAATCCCCCGCAGGGAAAGGTGGAAGTAAAAATTATAAACAGCAAGGGAGAATTTGTGCCCGGGAAGATTACCTTTATGGGCCTTTCACCGACTAAAACTCCTTATTTTAAGCCTGAAAACCCCGTAAAGAGCGGAAAACGATGGGAATCTTATAAAAACTCCTGTTTTCCTCAAGAAGAAGGGATGGAAGTGAAATTACCCATAGGAACCTATCTCATCACTGCTTCAAGAGGACCTGAATATTCCATGGATAAAAGAGCAGTCGAAATACTAAAGAATGAGCAGCAAGAATTGACCTTTCGCGTAGATAGAGTGGTGGAGACTCCAAATATCATCTCAGTCGATCCCCATATGCACACCCAAAAATCAGATGGAAGAATGCGCATTCCAGAAAGGATAAAATCTGTTGTAGCCGAGGGAGTCGAGGTGGCTGTGGCTACTGACCACAATTACATCGCGGATTATTATCCAACACTTAAGAGACTTGGCCTGAACAAATACCTAGCTGTTATAGCTGGGAATGAGGTGACCGTCTCAGGCTTAATCCACTATAACACTTATCCATTAAAATACAGGCCTGGGGAGGAGGGCAACGGAGCAATCTACCCTGTCTCTGAGGAAGCCTCCCCCCTCTTTGATAGGAGTCGGAAAAAAGACCCTGAAGCCATCCTGCAAGTGAATCACCCTAGATCCGGGACCATAGGTTATTTCAACATTTATCAACTTGACCTCGAATCCGCATCCTTTGCCAGAGAGCACTTCGATACATCCTTCGATGTTCTAGAAGTAATGAATGGACCTTATTATTATTCCTCCAATTTCTGGGTGATTGAGGATTGGCTTCATCTTTTAAATAGGGGTTACTACTTCCCTCTCATCGGCTCTTCTGACTCCCATTCAATAGACAGGGGAGAACCAGGTTACTCTCGAACATATGTTATGTATGAGGGAGAAGAGGGCGATAACCTGAACTGGGACGCCCTTGCTCTTTCCATAAAGAAAGGGCGCTCCTTTGCCAGCAACGGTCCCCTAGTGGAGTTTAAAGTTAACAACAGATATACTTCAGGCGATTCCTTTACATCCTCGGATGGAAAAGTTGAGATTTGGATAAAGGTTCAAAGCGCACCCTGGGTCGCAGTGGATGAAGTGAGATTAATTGTGAACGGAGAAAGAAAATTTACCTTCCCTGTCAAAACTGCAAAAGAGGAAATTCAGAAATTCACAAAACAAATCAGTTTGAAACTGAAGAAGGACTCCTACATAATTGTGGAAGTTCTGGGCAAGAAGTCCCTCTACCCTATCTTACAACAATATTCCAGAAAAGGGCTCCTAAAGGATGCAGCCCTCCCTTACGCCCTGACAAACCCGGTGTTTATCGATGTGGACGGAAACGGGAAGTTTGACCCCCCTCAACCAGGAAAAATCAAATTGCGCTCCGACATCCCAGAACCAAAAAAATTAATACAGCGTTATGAATGAGAGGAATAAAAACAATAAATCTAGAAGACATCATCAATAAAAAACGATAACACAATAATCCTCTGTTGTGTGGTGATGCATATTTTCCCTCTACTCAATTGAATGAAAAACAATAATAATATTTCAGGCCCTTCCCCTGTAAAGCCCCGTGAAATACGTTCTAAAATCAGGACATTAATATTTGCTCTCCAGATTATTGTAGTTGCTGCTCTCCTTGTGCTCTGGCTGAGTTCCGAATCTATTCAGAAAAGCAAAGATTTGTGGGTTCTCTTCATCTATAGTTTTCCTTCTCAATTTTTGATCCCTATTGTCCCTCACGAACCTGTTCTCCTTTATTTTGGCAAATTTTATTCTCCTCTAACAGTTGCCTTGGTAGACATAGCTGGCACATTGCTGACTGAGGCCCTCAACTATTCAGTATTCAAGTATATAATTGATACAAACTTTTTCCAGAAAATGCGCCATACAAAATCTGCTGCCAAAGTAGTTGAACTATTCAACAGAGCTCCTTTTGTTGCTCTTTTAGTAGCAGGGCTCACTCCCGTGCCATTTTATCCTTTCCGCTTCTTAGTTGTCATGGCGCATTACCCCATCTGGAAATACCTTCTGGCTGTTTTTCTCTCAAGAACTCCCCGGTTTTATGTCCTTGCCCTTATAGGCCGAGCGATCAAAATTCCAGATTATTTGATAATCGTAATATTCATAATTCTTATTGTCTCAGTCAATGGTCCCATTCTGAGAAGATTTTTGAAAAAAAGACAAGGAAACAAAACATATGCCTCTTAAGGCCTTAGTTACTGGAGCGACTGGTTTTATCGGGAGTCATCTGGTTCAAATCCTGGTCGGAGAAAATTGGGATGTGACCTGTCTTATAAGGTCCAAAAGCAGGACTGATTTTCTCCAAAAATTCCCTGTTCGTTTTGTCGAAGGCTCTGCGAATGACGTAGATAGCTTAGGGAAGGCGGTCAAAGGTCAGGATTACGTCTTCCATCTGGCAGGGCGAATTTACCCAGCCAGCCGTACAGTTTATGATATTGCCAATCATCAACTGACCAGGAATCTAGTTCAGGCATGCCTCAGGAAAAATACATCCCTCAAGCGTTTTGTCTACATCTCCTCCATATCTGCAGCTGGTCCCTCTCTTCCGAATTTTTACTCTGAAGAAAACCAGGCTCCTTCTCCCATTTCAGAATACGGTCGCACCAAACTCAAGGGCGAAGAATCCGTCCGTGAGGCATGGGATCTCATCCCGGCCACCAT
This sequence comes from Candidatus Aminicenantota bacterium, assembly GCA_004377005.1. Lineage (GTDB taxonomy): Bacteria > Acidobacteriota > Aminicenantia > Aminicenantales > Aminicenantaceae > SOIV01. The sequence continues at coordinate 5,103 of SOIV01000117.1, forward strand.
TATTCGCCCTCCCAGTGTATACGGCCCAAGGCAGCAGGAAACTGAACATCTGATAAAACTTATCAGTAAAAGGATTGTCCCTCTGCTCAAAGAAAAAAAAGAAACAACCAGCCTCATTTATGTCAAAGACCTCATCCAAGGCATACTCCAGGCAGCTCTCTCGCCAAAAACTAAAAACCAGGTTTATTATTTAACAGACGGAAATGGCTATTCCTGGCGAAATATCATTCTCACTGTAAAAAGGGTTGTTTTAGGAGAGTCGTTCTTTTTTCCTCTTCCTGAGGAATTAATTTTTTTTGTAGCCTGGCTCGTTGATATGTTAAAAAAAACAGGGCTTATAAAATCCTATTTCGGGCGAAAGCTCTGGCGCGCTATGACTCAAACTCCGTGGCTTTTCTCTTCATCCAAAGCAGAGAAAGATTTCGGTTTCCGCGCCAGATACAGCCTGGAAAATGGAATCAAAGAAACAGTGGATTACTATCGAAAGTGACTCCACGTATCCATCAGACCTAATAACTCCTGATAATAATATTCTCGTAGGGGCTTGATTTATCAAGCCCACCTTACAAAGATAAAAGGGAATCGTATATGAGCTAAAATACGATATTGACTCGATTAGTTTTTGACTTAAATATATCGAGATGCTATAAGTTCAAAGTCAGGCTGAGAATGAACGAAAACATTTTTTCCTCGCAAGAAATTTCCTGCATCGTCAACCCGCAGGCAGCAAACAAAAAGTGGCAGAGAAGAAAGAAGCTTAAAGGCTATCTCCTGAAAAACCTGCCATGTAAGATTATCGATTTTCAAGGGAGCAAAGAAGAAACCGTTGAAATAGCCAGGAAACAAAGTTTGACCCAAAAAATCATAGTGGCTGTGGGTGGAGATGGGACAGTTGCCGATGTCATCCAAGGCATCATCGAAGCCCGAAGAGAGAAGGATGTCATCTTAGGAATCGTACCCTTTGGTAGTGGTAACGCTTTCCGAAAATCCCTGGGCATTCCGAAGAGTATAAAAAAAGCCATAAAGCTCCTCAAAGAAGGCGAAACAAGAGAAATCGATCTTATCGATATCGAAGGAAAAGTGACCGGAATTGCCAGTATCGGAGCAACGGCCAAAGTCACCCAGGAAAAACTTCAACATAATATTCAAGGCTTCTTAGGTCATATCTTAGCCTCAAGGACCATGCCCTCCTTACCTAAAATAGAACAGCAAATAGAGCTTTTCGATGGTATTAGCGATAACGGAGAGCATTTTGATAAAAAAACATTAAACCTAAACCTTTATGAATGTGTGATAGGGAAAACAACCTATTTTGGTTATAGCTGGAAAGTTGCTCCCAGAGCCAAAATCGATGACGGATATCTCGATATTACTCTGTATGAAACAAGTGGATTAAAATACTTATTGTTTTTTCCTCTAATCTATTTCGGTCTATATCAAAAAACACAGAAACATTTTAAAGCAAAAAAAATGATCGTTCGGGGTAAAGATCTTCCTGTCCAGTACAACGGTGAATTTCTGGGAATGAAGGATAAGTTTGAATTCAGAGTTCTCCCTCGAGCTCTGAAAATAATCGGTCCCAGAAACGATAAACAGTAATCATTATTCATCAAGGATTTGATAAATTAAATCCTTAAAAAAAATGTTAGTCTTTCGGATCATGTTCAAAAGAAAAGTCCCCCTTTCTTTTCTTCAAACCTGATATTCCTAGCTTCCTTAGTCCTTCCCTCAATTCTGAAAGACTATGTTTGACTCGAGGAATGCTCCAAAGGAAGAGGACTGTCTCTACTCGAGAACAGTTCACACAGAAAAAGTAGCCTGTCCCCTTTTTTAAATCCCATCTCCAATCACGGGCAAAAAGATGCTTACCATCGAGATAATCACCTAGCCTGAATTATTCACGGATCGAGTTTGCCAGATTGCCACGCTCCGCTCGCAACGACGATGTTATTTAAAATATATGTCGTCGGATGCGAGGCACAGGGTATGCGGCTGTGGTTCTTCACCGCAAATGCCCTGTAACGAAGCAGACGTCGTTGCGAGGAGCGAAGAAGATTCCTTCGCTTTGCTCGGAACAGGCTAGCAATCTCATGCCTTTGGCGAATCATCTTGAGATCGCCACGCTTCGCTCGCGATGACAATCTTATCATAGCGCAGGTCGTCAAATCGGCCCGCCCGAAGGGTAAATTATGCCGACATATAATAAAAAGAAACGCATTTGAAACCGATTGAATGTTCTGCTAGAGGTGAAATCAGTGTAACGAGCAAATATCAATGAAAATAAATATTGGTGTCGGTATAATTTATGAATAAATCAGGCTGGGTAATATGGTATAATTACTTAAGATTTGAA
>SOIV01000206.1 GCA_004377005.1 Candidatus Aminicenantota bacterium
AATTTATAATCGAAAACTGAAAGAAAGGGCGACTTTACTTGCGGTGAGGGAGTTTCCAGAACCACTCTCCCTACCCAAAATCACCGCTCCGTCAAAAAGAAATTTTCCCCAGTGAATACCTGCCCCCAAGGAAAGATAAAAATAGGATGAATTGGGTTCTATCATCGGCTGGGGGTCATAAATCAAGCCTGCTCTTAAGGGAATATTGACTTCTTGGCCGAAAATACGCCTTGAACTCGAGTGCTCAATCCCGGCTCCAATCTTGATTATATCTTTGAAATCTCTCTCGAGTTCTTCTTCAAAATAATTGACTCTGTATTTTGACCAGTTATAGAAAGTAAAATCAGAGGCAGCTCTGAACTTGGGGGAAAATTTGTAGCTTACTCCTATGCCTGCCACAAAGGGCTGTTTGTACTCATTGCGGGAAGAAGCTTCGATTATAATATCCGTATCTCCTCCCGGAGAAAGGTATCTGAGGAAGCTCTCACTTTTTGACTTTTTAACATACGGCGTTCGGAATACTGCGGCAACCTCGATTTTATCCGCCAACTCCCACACAAGACCTCCGTTTATGTAAAAGCCCTGAAATTTGTGGGATTTACTATCAGTAATAGCGATGGATCTTGTAGTCCACTGTTCGTTAATATTTTTTTCGAGAAAGCCGTAAGCATAGTTGAGGCCAATGCCTACAGAAAAGCCGCCGAAGAGTTTTCGGGCGATGGAAAAGTTAATGTTTTTAAGGTTCCCTTCTTGGTCGACTCTTAAAAGATATAAAACCGTGCCCGCAGGATCATATTCATCCTCTGCACGAGGCCTGTCGTAAATTTCGATAAGGCCAATACTTAAAGCAAGAGTCCAGTTTTTCAATCTGATTGAGGCGCCGGCAAAATCGAAGGCGATAACGCCGAGAGAAAGATTTTCGCGTGTGTAGAGGGGCCCTGTATTCACGATAGAATACCTGTAGAGTTGGGCTATATTGAAAGACGAATTCACAGTAAAAGTGATTTTAGGAAGTCTGGTCAGGAGAGCGGGGTTTGTGAGTGAAACAGCGCAATCAGAGCCCAAAGTGAATTGTGTTTCGCCCATGGCAAGGGAGCGAGCGGTTGTGATGCCGAAAGTGTTCCAAGTTCTAAAAGGTGCTTCATCTTCGTACTGTCCCAGGACCATTTGAGGCCATGAGGTCCTGGGAAGGAAGGCGAACATCCAGAGTAGGATAAGAGGAATAAACCAAAATCTGTACTTTCTCACTTTGGTTTTTCGATTTTACCTGTCTTTTGCTTCATTTGCAAATGGGAAATAAGTATGGTATAGAATAGTTTTTTTATAGGAATCATGCGGAAAAAGAAAAAGCGAAGAATAAAGATCAGAGGAACGGGGTTTTATGTTCCTGATAAGATTTTGACCAACTTTGATCTTGAAAAGATGGTCGACACCTCTGATGAATGGATTATAAGCCGGACCGGAATAAAAGAGAGGAGGATTGCTTCTGAAGACCAGGCGACATCTGATTTGGCAGTTGAAGCCAGTCGGAGAGCTCTCGAAAATGCTGAACTTGAAGTAAAGGACATCGACCTTATAATAGTAGCTACTTCCACTCCTGATACAATTTTCCCCTCCACTGCTTGCTGGGTTCAGAAAGGGCTCGAGGCTGACCATATTCCTGCTTTTGATATTTCTGTTGGCTGTACAGGATTTATCTATGGCATGATTCTGGCGGAAGGTTTGATTTTAAACGGAGCATCCAAGCGCATCCTTCTGATTGGGGGAGAGATACTAACCAAGGTCACAGACTGGAAAAACCGCAATACGTGTATTCTTTTTGGCGATGCTGCCGCAGCAGCAGTTCTTGAAGAGTCTGATGACGAATCCGGAATGCTTTCTTACTACTGGAAGGCTGACGGGAAATTAGGAAATCTTCTTTACCAGCCTGCCGGGGGGACAAGAATTCCGGCCACTTCCCAATCAGTCGCCCAGGGGCTTCATTGTCTTAAGATGAAAGGGAGCGATGTCTTCAAGCATGCCGTGAAACGGATGGGAGAGGCAGCTTTGGAAGCTTTGAAATTGGCCGGATTGAACAAAGAGGATATAGATTACCTTATTCCTCACCAGGCCAACATAAGGATCATCGAAGCAACAGGAAGACGCCTCAAGCTCCCTCCAGAAAAGGTATATTCAAACATCCATAAATATGGCAATGTCTCTGTGGCTTCTATTCCTATAGGTCTCCATGAGCTCTGGGAGGAAGGCAAGCTAAAAAAAGGAAATATTATTGTGATGGATGCCTTCGGGGCTGGGTTTACCTGGGCTGCGGTT
>SOIV01000214.1 GCA_004377005.1 Candidatus Aminicenantota bacterium
ATACTCATCTAGGCTTCTATGTTGAGGGATAAATGTGCCCAGCATTGAAGCAAGAATAATGATGATCAAGAGAAAAATAGCTAATTTAACCGAACAAAAAAATTTCAACAACGATTTCATCTGGATTTAAACTCCTGGAAATATTTATAATTACTAATAATATAGGAATAATTAATTTATTGCAATATATTAGATGTGTTTTAGGCGAGCGGAAAAAATTATGTTGAAAAAATCGCTAAGAACTTCTGACCTTTCTCTTTTTTCTATCCCTTCTTTCTTTCTTTCTTTCTTTCTCAGCTTCGCTCTTTTAGGGTTTCTTATGATTTTTGCGGAGCTCCTCAGCCGTTGTTTTGATCTCAGTCAAATCCCGCTGCATTTCACTCCACCCATACCAAAGAGCGTAATCAGGATTGGCATGGAATGTTCCTTGGAATGTTCTCATTCGATGTTCAAGAAACATAACAAAAAGTTTCTGCTCGATCGGAGTTGGCGCGTCGTGGAAGGTAAGAAGATCAGGAAAAGGATAAGCATAGTCCTTCGGTTTAGCTAGGATTCCATCCTTGTACAATCCAGCTACGGTGCGGATCGCTTCTGCCATAAGATGGTCTGCTTCTTTAATCATTTGATCGCCTTTTTCCAACTCTGCTTTTGCAAAATTCACTGAGTGGCATTGGTTGCATGTCTTTATCATTTTGTCTCGTTCCTTTTGCCAATCTTCTTGGGTTAATCGGGCGACATCTGCTGCCTTTACAACATCGAGCCTGGCTGTGGGTTTTCCGTTGGGATCGAGAACTCCAAGACCTTGTAGAATTGAGACTTGGTCTGCGGCCCACTGTTTATCCTCCGGCAACGGAAGCCGAACCGCGAGGAATCCCCAGGCAGTTCTGACTTCATGATCCCCTTCCTGCATATGACATGTCTGGCATGTTGGTGCGGCCACAGATTCGGGTAGAATCCCGTTCTGTTTCAACAGATATCGAACACCATGCTTGGACGCAGAATACATCTCCCACTGGGGATGGTCAAAGCCCATATGGCAAGTCTGGCAGGCCTGGGGCTGCTTAGCTTCTTGAACGGAGAAGATATGCCTAGTGTGGCAAGCATCACAAGAAGCAACGCCAAAACCTGCGCCGCTCTTCTTCAATTCTTTTATTTCTGCTTCTGTTTTCAATCCAATCTTGTGGCACCCGCCGCAGCCCTTCATCCCTTCGATCAGGGCCATCGGCTGCCAATGGGTTGTTGGCATTGCCTTCAAGGCAGCCCATGCGGCAGCATGTTTACCTGCCTTAAACTGTTCCACTCTCTCATCATGGCAGTCGGCGCAAGTCTCAGGCGTGGGAATCTGTACTTTGTCAGCGTCATCCTGATCTTTATGCAGTTCGCCGTGACATACAGAACAGTTGACCTCATTTTGACTGTGCTTGCTTATCTGCCAGTCGGAAACAATATTAGGCGTAACTTTTTTGTGACAATCCACACATTGCTGGGCATGAGCTCCAGCGCAAAGAGCGATGCTCATCAGAATAATGACAATAGGTTTGTGATTCAAAGTTCCCCTCCTTATTTTTAATTTTAGTAATACAAAGTCCCATTCAGGTTTTTCCTTATGCTCGTAAAATTTATACCATTGACAATGTCAATTGTCAAAAACCTTCTTTTCACTTAAAGTTTGATTTTTTTTGCAATATTAGCTACTAGAAATATAGAATTACTAATATTTTTTCAATAAAAAAATTAAAAGATTAAGCGAGTTTCCTTTTCATTTTTTGACGTTATTTCCTCTATTTCTTTTTTTGAAAAAACGCAAGCCGATTACAATCAGGTAGAAGGAAGAGAATCTCTTATGTTGAAGGGAATGAGAGAAATACTTAAAAATTTGAAATATTAGATAAAATAGAAGAGAAGCAAATAAACAAAAGGGCGGCATTTTAAGGCCGCCCTTCGTATAACTTTAGAAATTATTGGTTATCCTGCTGTTAGCGCCATGTGTACGCGCTTATGTTCCCTCCAAGGTGCTCTATGGTATCCACGAACAGTTGGGCAATGTAAAAGGGATTGTGGATGTAAGCATGGGGCTCGCTGTACGTAAGCCGCATATTGTATGCAGCTTTTAATAGACGTGCGTCTGTAATGACGTACCTATTAGAGCGTCCAGTTTCGTTGTCGTCCACTAGTCCATTATCGTTCAGATCATAGTAAAAACGACCGTGATAATAAACAAGGGGAGTACCCGCAGTTATTTCTACCTGATTCACCACGGCATTTTCCAGTCCTATAATCTCCTCCTTTAGGGATTCGGAGGTGTTTCCGTCCGCATCAAAATCGGGAATCGAGCCAGGGCGGATGCCGCTGAACTTAAACTTGGATGGGTCATATCCCGGATTGGGCTGGGATACATCGTATCCGTGGCATAAGACGCAATCTTCTGGATTGGGCTTGTGCACGTTGTGATCGCCATATGTTGAAGATTGCCCGTCAGTTTTTCTTGGACTTTGCGTGCCCATATGGCATTCCACACAGGTATCAAACCTTCCGTTGTGGCTGGGAAATGGATTGAGGCCCACATAGGTTTTACCGGGAAACTCATACCCACCTTTCACTTCTGTGCCATATAAAATAGCGGCTACAGGGTAATAATGAATACTTGGAGGACTCCATGGAGCAGGATCGGCTAATTCTTCATCAACTTCAGCCATTGACCTCCGGCCCCCGTGACAGTTTAAGCATATGTTGCTGCTGTCGCCCATATCCTTGCTCACTCCTGAGGGGAAAGTGACTGCACCTACCGTCCTGACAGCTGGAGGCGAGGTGTGGCAGGTTGTGCAGAGCAAGCCGTTGGAGAGCGCTGCCACCACATTCTCCCCATTCTCAAGAAAATATGGTAGACCTTCCGCACTGTGGCATTTAGCACAACTAGCTGAAACTTCACCGCTTCCATCATAACGTCTCCAGGGTCCAGCAGAACCGTCGAAATGACCCTCATCGTCTCTGTGCATCCCATCCAGACTGACTGGAGTATTGAGAGCTGTATTCAAGTCTTCTATTGAATCGTATAATAGCTGGATGATGTATTTCCCGCCATGAGCAAAAGCGCCCGGATCTTTCTTTGAAAACTGGTAGTTATAGGTTGCTTTTAGGAGGCGGCCAGTAAAGGAGGTATATCCAGTCGTTTCATCCGAGTCTGTCTCTCCATCACTATCAGTATCCTCAAAAAAGTATGGGTGGTGGGAACCGTATACGATAGGAGCACCTATCTGTTGTCCGTAGGCTTGAATAGCCGTATACAATTTAGTCTGGAAGTCCGGAATTTCATAATAGATGCCTTCTGTTGTGTTGCCATCACCGTCATAGTCAACGAATGAACCATAATAACGGATGTTTTTGGGGTCTGTTATACCGGTGTGACAAGTGTTGCAGGCTTCAAGTTTTATCTCTAAGGAGTGAGGATCATGACAGGTCATACAGGCATTGTATCCCTCCACATGCGCAAACCGTGCATCATAGTCACCTCCACTGTACTCGTATCCACCTTGGACAAAAGTTCCGAATTGTACGGCTGCAGCCGCATAATAGTGAATATTTTGAAATCCCATGTCTGCGCTGATTGTATCATCGTCTACAACAGCAGCATCGGCAATTTCATCATCTACGTCGGTTATAGATTTTCTTCCCTGGTGGCATTCCATACAAATTGCCTCGGGGCCTAGATCATCTATCACCACGTCAGAGGGAAATTTAACCGAGGTATGGACGCGAAGAGCGCCAGTTTCTGTGTTTGTATGGCAGACTTCGCATTCAACTGTAGTTCCAATAGGGGCTGCACTGTCAACTGAACCGTCTGCTAAGAAATCTATAAATCCAGGCGTGCTATGACACTTCGCGCATGAGGTCGATACTTCTGGGGGAACGTCTTCATCCCAGTGGGTGAAGGCCTCAGCAGTAGCGTCTGCATGGCCGGAGGTCTCCCATTTACTTTCTGATTTTGAGCTTTCTGAAACTTCTTCTACCTCAAATGCGCAATTTGTATAAGCCAAGATTAAAAAGAATATAAGGCTTAGAAATAAGATATTTAATATCTGTGGCTTCTTTAACATAGCTTTCCTCCTTTATTTATTCCCAGCGATAGCCAAACGAGACTTCAAGAATATTTGCTCTATAGTCACTGAATCCAGAGCTTTTATCATTGTAATTGACATATCGATACCCGAGCTGGGCGGTGAGTCCGTCAGCAAAAGTGTAATCAACATACGCTTTTAACATGGTGCGCGAGATTTTCCAGAATCCACTATTCGTATAAGTGTTGGCATAAACTCCTATTTTCCAATTCTCTTTCGGATTGAAAGACAATAAGGCGTCGAAGATGTTGGATTTTCCCTCATACAAGATGCTCCAATTAAAAGTACCAGCTGGCCCGCTGAATGAAGGCGGATAAGCAACGGTTCGATCGCCTTTATGCTCGATATCATTAAGAGAATATCCGGCAAATATTTTAACCTTTTCTAGTTGACACCCAACCCGGATATTTAGCCTGTTTTGGGTTGATTTCCAGCGGTCGTCACCTATTTTGCTTTCTGATCTCTTAAGGAGATAAGAGCTTGAAATATTGAGCTTTTTTACCCGCAGTTTTGCCGTGAGCCTGAATCTGTCGAAACCCGTGGGGGATATAAGAGTAAAAGGATCATTATAATAGCCGCGCTGATGGTCGAGAGTCAGTTTGAATGAGCTGGAAAAGTCCCATTTGAGGTTTTCGAAAAATCCGTTTCTTTTTGTTTTCTCTTCAAAAGTAACGGTTTCCAAACCCTCAAGCTTTCTGGCTTCGTGCCGGTATCCAAGAGTCAAACCAATTTTTGGTGAAAATTGATACTGAACTCCACCTTCAAATCCCAGGGTATCAAAATTAAGAACAGCTGATTCTTCCACACTATCGATGGTTAAAGATCCGTCCTGTTCAAAGTCATGGTAGCGGACAGCCCCTATAATTGCTAACTTATTAAAAAGAAGATAGGAGACATCAAGGTCATATAATTGAATCTTGCGCTCAAAGCTTCCCGTACCGCTGTAACTGTAGCTGAAAAAGCTGCCAAGATAGTCAATCCCGTCTGCATCCTCTGAATAGGTAAGATCCATATCTTGATTGCTGAGCTGGGCTGAACCTGCGATAAAAAGGCTGTCAAAAGGTCTGGCGTTGAATTTAAACGTGTGAGTGTATGTCTTTAAGTCATAGGGTTGATTCAGGAAGAAATAGTTTAGAGTTGAAGGATATCTTGCACCAGCCCCGCCATCGGCTAAACCAGGCAAGAATAGGCTGTTGGTTGTTTCATAGTCCTGGATTTTCTCTTCCAGTACAAATGAATAGCGTTCTAAATGGACGTCTATTCCGACAGCTACTTCTCTGGACTCTTCCTCGATGGGTTTGTCAAATTCAAATTCAATCCTGTTGATGTCGAAGGTAGTGATACTCTCGCCCTTTTTGGTGAAGCTGTCAAAATTCAGGTAAAGGTTAATATTTTTCGAAAACAGGATTTTAAGTAAACCGCTGTCCATTGTCCTTTCAAAGTTGATACTGTGAAAATCATAAAGTTCCCCGCCATCTACCTCATGCATATCCTGGTAGAAATATACAGCTTTTTTTCGGTCGTACTTGAATTTGTATTTGCCGTATTTTTGAATAGATAGTCCAAAGGTTTCAAAAGGATCGCCCCCTAAGTTATAGACGTTCAAATCGATTCGGTCTAACAGGTTTTTTAATGCTCCTTCTGGGGTATAGCTCAAATTAAAGCTAAACAATCTTGGTCCCTCGTCCAGATTGATATCTTCTTTATATTTGTTAACAGTTCCGGTAGTATCTACGAACCTGTATCCGAACATGAAGCTGCCATAAAAGGTATTGTTTTCTTCAGCTTGGAGAGATAATGTCAGGGGGAAAACAAATACAAGTAAGGTAATAGATAATAAGATTTTTTTTCGCATTCAATCCCTCCTATTTAAGGAAAATTTTGCTAAGATTAGAACCATGAATTGTAGAGTGACAGACAGTACAGTTGGTCGTGCGTGAATCAAAACGGCTGTGCCATGATGGTGCAGCAGCATGGCAACTGAAGCATAGATCTGAAGTACTTTGATGAGTTAACATATGCCGGTTTGGAGTTCCGTGTACTTCATGACATGTTCTGCAACCCTCTATCCGTGACGCGCCGTGTTCATACAGAAAAGGACCGCCCTTGTCTGTGTGGCATTTAAGACAGGATTCATGTTTGAATCCTGCCAGACGTTCTCTTGTTGCCGGCTCATGAGGATTGTGGCAAGTGGAGCAGCCCATAATACCCTCTTGAAGTCTGTGTCGCTCATTTAATTGAAAAAGCGAGAATACATCCTCATGGCATGTAAAACAGCTTTTTGTGGGGCTTGACTCTAGAAGAGACGGAAGTGTCTTTTCCGAGTGCATAACGTGGCAGGTTGTACAATCCAGGGATCCTTTTCCGTGGGGGCTTGCGAAAAACCTTGAATTGGTTTTTTGGTGGCATGTCAGACATGTTTTCGATTTTTCGCGGGGAATATCTGTTGATTTGAAAGCGAAGATTGTTGGCCCGCCTCCTTCTTCCAGATGAGGTTCTGCATCACCGTGACAGGCAGCACAACTGTTTAGTTCTGAATGGGGTTTTGACCAGAATGCCTTAACCAGGTCTTCATGGCAATCTATACAGGTTTCCACATCTGATTCCTGAGTGGCAGGTTTGGCGGCAGGTTTGGCGCTAGATAAAAATCCTGATGCAAAGATTACCAGTACGATAAATCCAATCATTTCAACAAAAGGTAACTTCATCTTTTTTTTAGTTTTCGTTAGCAACTCAAACCTCCTAAAATTTTTTTGTATAATCCTATATTATTATCGGCACAGGTAGTAAATCCTCTATCGTCCGACTAACTTTCCTGTACCATTTATGCGCAGCGAGGGAATCAGCACTAAAAGGTTGCAAAGGATAAGTGCATATGTCATAAACGCAATGATCCAAATGTTTTTTCTCATTGTGTCTTATTTATTTTGATTTTCGATGAGAAGCGCATAAGATTTTTTTCTTTTCTTTATTTTTCTGCCCGATCCTCACTTTCATTCTCGTTATTTGTTGAGGCCAAAGCCTCTTTAACTCATCTTTTATATAAATATTATTAAAATTATAATTATTATGCAATAAATAAATTATTTTAACAAGAAGATGGGATTAATTAAAAGCGAAAAGATGGACTCTATACTTTTAAGAGAAAACTACAAGAAGTAAACCGTCTGAGGTAAAAATGAAAAGTGAAAAACGCTTATAACTAACCTGGATTATTCACGGATCGATTTCACCACATCTGCTTCGTTGCAGCCCATTCGCGGTGGAGGACCACAGCTTCATGGGCTGACGCCTTGCATCTGCGGCAACGTCGACTCGTGAATAATCCAGGCTAATTAAGAGGTGAGGTTTAATGACCTTTGGCTTTGCTTTTTGCTTTGCCCTTTGCCCTCTTTTTGTCGGAAAGTTTTACGAGGTCCTGGAGAGTTATGCTATCGAAATAATCTTTCAAGAGATTACTGGCCTCTTTCCATATATCGTAGCTTGCACAGATGGGAATACGGTCACAATAATCAGGGTCCTCAACACAGTCAACAAGACAGCATGATCCTTCCAAAGCATGGAGGATTTCACTCACTTTGATTTCAGAAGGATGTCGGGCTAACGTATAGCCTCCCCCTGCTCCGCGGATACTTTTTACGAGCCTGCTGATCTTAAGAGGAATAACGATTTGTTCTAAATAGCGAATGGAAATTTCTTCACTATCGGATACGCTTTTGAGTATGACTGCTTCATTTCCATTGTTATAATTGTGCGCAAGATTCTCCATTAGGCGGGTTCCGTACCTTCCTTTTGTTGAAAGTTTTATCACGGATTGCTCCTTTTTTATGAAGTATTATAAAAATTCATCCTGATGTTAGCTTATTTAAATTTTTTTTTCAACATAAATTTATAGAATTTATAAGATTTATGCAGTTTTATATTAATACTTTAATAATTGAATTTTAATGCTATTGTGAGCTACAGAAGTAAGCGTGGTAATCTCCACTGCCCTTTTCTACGTTTTTGTCTTTACGTTTTCTACAAAATTCTGCTAAAATTCCTAAAGATGAAAAAAACTGTGTGTGTTGCCATTTTCCTTTTCCATATAGGCCTATTGAGCTTAGTGGCTTATAAAGGAGCCCATAAAGAGGCAAATAAAACCAATAAAAGGTATAATATAATTTTTTATTACGAGCGCACAGAAGGAGCACGGATAATGGAAGGTACTGCAAAAGATGAGAAGATTACCCTGGGAGATTTATTGCCTCAGGAGATCAATGGCTGGAAAGCAGAAGGGAAAGACGAAATCTATGATCCTCAGACAATTTTCGATTATATTGACGGAGCAGGGGAGGTCTACCGCTCTTACAATTTTAAACAACTCCTGGCAAGACGGTTTACCAAAGAAGGAAAACCTGACATAGTTGCTGATTTATTCGATATGGAAACTTCCAAGGATGCCTTTGGTGTTTTTACCCACGACCTTGAAGGAGAGGAGGCAGGAATCGGCCAGGGCTCGACTTACAACGGAGGTCTTCTATCCTTATGGAAGGACCGTTTCTTTGTTTCCCTTTATTCTGAAGAGGAAACAGAGGATACTAGAAAAGCTTTGTTTGCTCTGGGGGAGAAAGTGGCATCTTCCATAATAAAAGAAGGGAAGAAGCCTGACATTGTTTCTCTTTTACCTTCGGAAAATCTCACTGAGAAAAGCGCCCATTATTTTCATAATCATCTGATTTTAAACTACCATTTTTATGTTTCTGATGAGAATATTCTTCTCCTCGATCAGCAAACAGAAGCTGCACTCGGGATTTACAGAGAAAACAACGAGAAAAGTTACCTTCTTGTGGTTCGCTATCCTGAGGTCAATAAAGCTTCCATGGCTTATAAAAGTTTCATGAAATCTTACATGCCTGACGCAACAGAATTAGGCTTAGTCCAGACCGAGGATATGAAGTGGACGGCAGCCAAGCTTCAGCAGGATTTTATCATCATAATTTTTAATGCTCCCTCAAGATTTTTTGCAAAAGGAATAATAGAAGAACTCGAAGAGAGAATAAAAAAAATATAATTGATATTTTTTTCTTAAAAATAAATTTCTCACCTTTAATAAATAGAATAGGAGGAAAGAGTGAAAAAGAGAGTAATCACGCGGCGTGATTTCCTTCGAGTGGCTGCCATGACTCCTTTTGCAGGAGCTTTTGCCTATGGTTTTAAAATTCCAGAAAAAAAGGAGGCTGCCAGAAGAGCAAAAGTCGTTCTTATCAGAGACAAGAATGCCTTGATATCTTTTAAAAAGCCTGACCCTAGTGTTGTCCAAAAAATGCTTGATGATAGCATTACTACATTGTTAGGAGAAGCAGATCCAATAAATGCCTGGAAGAAGCTCGTAAAGCCATCTGACATAGTCGGCATCAAGAGCAATGTCTGGGGACCAATTCCAACGACACGCGAGGTTGAACAGGCTTTGAAAAGGAGAATCATGGATGCTGGTGTCGCAGAGGATAACATCGGGATAGATGACAGGGGAGTAAGGAGAAATCCGATATTTAAAAATGCCACTGTAATCATAAATGCAAGACCTGCTCGAACCCATCACTGGTCTGGAATGGGAGGGTGTATTAAAAACCATATCATGTTTGTCCCCTTGCCGTCTGCCTATCATGGTGATTCCTGTGCAGATTTAGCTACACTCTGGTACAAGCATAATCTCAAGGAAAGGACAAAGCTGAATGTTCTTCTCATGTTAAATCCTCTCTTCCACGGTATCGGACCCCATCACTACAGCGATAAGTATGTCTGGGAATACAAAGGCATTCTTGTCAGCCAGGATCCCGTAGCCGTTGATGCCACAGGTGTTCGTATTTTACAGGCAAAGCGCCGAGAGTATTATAATGAAGAGAGGCCTTTGCGGCCTCCGGCCAAACATGTTTATCTCGCTGATACACGTCATAACCTGGGAGTTAGCGATTCCGACAAAATAGAGCTTATTAAGCTGGGTTGGAACGAAGGGATCCTTATTTAGCGATACGGTGATAGTTTAAGTTATTAATTTAAGTCTACGATATTAAATAAGAAAAGCAAACAAAATAAGAAAAGGGGACAGGCCCCTTTTTTACCACATCACCTTGGAGTAAGGGATTCCGACAACATAGAGCATATAAGACTGGGCAGGAAGGAAGGGATCCTTATTTTAAGGAAAACACCCTGATCTAAGGGAAGGGGTTCTGATTTAGATATTAGATAGATATTAAGTTTCAGCCTCTCGGCCCAAAGATTTTTGTTCCGATTCTGACGATATTGGCGCCTTCTTCTATAGCGACCTGGTAAGAGTTTGTCATTCCCATGGAAAGATATTTCATCTCCAACCCAGGAAGATTAAGTGTTTTTATCCTGTCGAATAGCTTTTTCGTTTCTACAAAGTAAGGCCTGGCATCTTCTGGGTCGCCAAACATAGGGCCCATGGTCATGAAGCCTTCTATTTTTATGTTTTTAAGTCCTGATATTTCCTTGATAAAATCTTCTGCATCTTCAGGAAAAATACCGAATTTTTGTTTTTCTCTGCCGCTGTTTATCTCTATGAGAACTGGCATGATTCTTTTGCGCTGACTGCATCTTTTGTCGATTTCTTTGGAAAGCTCAGGAGAATCTACAGTCTCGATCATGTCGAATATCTCGACTGCTTTTTTAACCTTGTTTCTCTGGAGATGACCTATGAAGTGCCATTTCACTCTGTGCCCCACTACATTAAAGGCTGCAAGAGCTTCCTGGACATAATTTTCACCGACGATTTCAACACCTGCCTGAGCGGCTCGCATAATTTCCTCGGGCGTTCTTGCTTTGGCTGCCGCCATAAGCTCAACTCCTGGGGGCAATTCCTGAAGTATTTTCTTTACATTTTCTTCAATCATATTCTTCTTCAATTACGCTGAAAGTGCTAAACCCTATTATCTCTTGTAACAAGATTTAACCTTAATCAAATACCTCAATAAATTCAAGCATTCTCGTGTAAGGGCTTGATTCATCAAGCCCGCACTTTATTGAATATGAATAGATGGTGGGCGTATGTTATAATGTGCTACCATAAAAAACCGTTCCACGGCGAGCTTAATTCATGGCTGATAGAAAAAAACTTGAAGGAAAATTCCTTGCCTACAAATTCCCAGATTTTAAGTGGATTGATCCCAAAAATATTGTTATCTCCCATTGGGTGCGGATGAAATGCATGTTCGGATGTGATGAATACGGAAACACAGCTACTTGCCCTCCGAACGTTCCTTCATTTTCAGAATGCGAGAAATTTTTTCGCGAGTACAGGGAAGCTGTTATTTTTCATTTCGAGAAGCAAGTACCAAAGCCTGAAGACCGCTTTAAATGGACAAGGAAGATCAACTTAAAGCTTTTAAAACTTGAGCGAGAGATTTTTTTATCTGGTTATGAGAAGGCTTTCCTCCTTTTTATGGATAGCTGCAACATTTGCGATGAATGCCAGGGAATAAAAGAGAAATGCAAAGAGCCAAAATTAGCACGCCCCTCTCCAGAGGCGATGTGTATTGATGTCTATTCGACTGTCAGAAAGCATGATTATCCGATTAATGTTCTTTCAGACTACAAAAAGAAGATGAACCGTTATGCCTTTTTGATGATTGAGTAAAGGCTTTTAGCTTTGGATAATAATAAAAGCTATATTAGTTTGAGCCCGGAAATATGAGTATCAGAGAAAAGCTTGAGGAGATTGAAAGAGAGACTTTATCACCCAAAGCTTGCTTTAGCTCCCAGACAAGAGGGAGAGAGCGCTCTGTAACTCTTCATCCATTAAGGACCGAATTCCAGCGTGATCGGGATAGAATTATCCACTCTAAATCCTTCCGTAGATTAAAGCACAAAACTCAGGTTTTTCTTGCTCCGTTTGGAGACCACTACAGAACTCGGCTGACACACACCTTAGAAGTCTCTCAGATAGCCCGCACTATCACTAAAGCTCTCCGGTTGAATGAGGATTTAACCGAGGCCATTGCTTTAGGCCATGACCTGGGGCACACGCCATTCGGCCATGCAGGGGAGGAGACGTTGGCCAAACTCCTGCCCGATGGCTTCAGCCATTACGAACAGAGCCTTCGGGTGGTTGAGAAGATTGAGTGGGAAGGGAAAGGATTGAACCTGACGTATGAAGTCAGGGACGGCATTTTCAAGCACTCAAAAGGTCGGGGAAAAATTCTCGATGATGAAAAGCAGAATATGCCCGTTACCCTTGAAGGTCAGGTAGCTAGAGTCTCGGATATAATTGCCTACGTCAATCATGACATCGATGATGCGAGGAGGGCTGAAGTAATAAAAGAAAAAGATATTCCTTCATATCTTATCCAAGTTTTAGGCGAATGGCATGCTTCCCGAATCGATAGAATGGTAGAGGATGTAGTCGATGCCAGTTTAAAGGCAAGCTTGGAGAAGATTGCTATGAGTGAAAAAATAGAGAAAGCCATTACTGATCTCCGCGATTTCTTGTACGAAAAGGTTTATTTCAACCCCCAAGCAAGACCTGAAATTGAAAAAGCAGAAAAAATTATTACAGATCTGTATGAATATATTCTTAAAAATCCCGAGGATTATATAAAACCCTATCCTCAGGACGATTCTTTAGAGAAGAGAACGGGGGATTTTATTGCTGGAATGACCGACCGTTATGCCTTGGGCTTGTACGAAAAGATATTCTTCCCGCGTTCCTGGCCAGCTTTTTGAATCTCTTTCATTTTCTTTGCTTTCTTATTTCTCGATAATTTCCTTGAGATACTTTATAGCTTCTTCATTTTTGTTTTAAGCTTTACGCCTAACAGTATTTGCCTTATGATTATTAAGGAGATTTTGCAATGAAAATTATTAGCGATTCCTTAAGCTTTTCAACGCGCGGATTTTCTGACATGAAGGATCTTACCCAGGAGGTTTCCAAGAAGCTGTCTGAGAAAGGACTCCAGAACGGAATCCTCAACCTGTTTGTTCCAGGATCAACCGGCGGTCTGACGACAATCGAGTATGAACCTGGCCTCGTTGAAGACTTCTCTGAGTTCATGGAAAAAGTAATTCCCAGCAATGTCACCTATCATCATGATGCAAAGTGGGGAGACGGAAACGGTTTTTCTCATGTCCGGGCTTCACTCGTCGGAGCATCTCTTAATGTTCCGTTTTCCAATGGCACGCTTAATCTTGGAACATGGCAGCAGATTGTGTTTCTTGATTTCGATAACCGCTCCCGCTCCCGTATGGTCCTCCTCCAGTTTATGGGAGAGTGAGAAAAAACGAGAAAAGCAGATCATGTGTTTATAACGTACAGTTATATTTTTTAAATAATTTTAAATTTTTATAACTCAGAGTTATAATTTTGATCTGTTTGGTTCATCAGGAGAATGAAATGTTCCATTCTCAGGCGAACATGCGTGGCAAAATATTGCCCGCTTAAACTAACTTAAAAATGGCTGACATCAAAGATAAACTGGCACGACTGAAAAAAGAAAGAGAGGCTCGCTCTCGCTCTAAATCCCAGCTTGTGAAAGATGCCTGGGAAGAGATCGAAAAAACCGAGGATCTATCCGTCAAGGATAAACTAGAACACCTTATCAGCCTCACCCGCCAAGAAAAACCTCAGAAACCCGAAACCCCGCCCTTCGAGCCTCTTAAAAGGGAACCCCTTCAGTTTTTCGAAAATCCGTATCCTCTGGACGTCAAATACGGAAAAGTTTTGCTCTCTTCAGGCTTGGAGATAAAAGGAAACATTCTTACCTGTCTAAGCAAGGAAAGCGCATTTGAAAACCTTGACCTCTCCACAGCCCTCTTCATCGACCTGGAAACAACGGGACTATCCGGGGGAGCAGGGGTTGTCGCTTTTCTCGTAGGTTTAGGTTTCTACAGAGATGACAAATTCTATGTAGCCCAGTTTTTCCTCGGAGAGCTTGCTGAAGAGGAAAGGATGATTCAGGAGCTTGGGCAGTTTTTTTCTCAGATGAACTTTCAATCAGTAGTAACATTTAACGGAAAAGGTTTCGATATGCCCCTGCTTGAGACACGGTTTATCCTCCACAAGCAGCCTTTCATCCTCAGTGAACTTCCTCATCTTGATTTTCTCTATCCAGCCCGAAATCTCTGGAAGCACAAGTACGAAAGCTGCCGGCTTTACCATCTTGCGCGTGAGGTCGTTGAGGCAGATCGTTCAGAAGATATCCCCTCAGCCGAGATTCCCTGGAGATATTTTCAATATCTAAACACAGGGAATTTTGAACTGATTGAGCCTATCCTCTACCATAATCAGGAGGATATTCTTTCTCTTTTAGGAGTTATAATTGTCGGCTCTTTCATCTTTTCTGAAGAGAAAGAAAAGAAATTTACAGATGCCATGGACCTCTACGGTGCAGGGAGAGTGATGGAAAATATAGGAGAGGCCGAGAAATCTGTTCATTTCTTCAAGCGGGCTCTTGAGAGGGGATTATCGGATGAGTTATCTCTCGCGGCCAAGAAAAAAATTTCTTATTATTTCAAGAAAAATCAAGAGTGGAAAAGTGCTGTTTCATTATGGAGAGAGATGACCTCTTCAGATACACAATCTAAAGATCTGCTTCTCTCCTTCAGAGAACTTGCCATGTATCTCGAACACAAAGAGAAAAAGTATGAGGAGGCAAGAAAAATAGCAGAAGAAGGGTATGTCCTTTCTCTCGACTTTTCTTCTTATTACGAGAAAGATTTCACCCACAGGCGGGAAAGGCTAAAGCGCAAAATCCAAGGACAAAAAGAAAAGAAAAAATAAATCTGTAGGGATTTGATTTATCAAATCCATAATATTAAATATAGGGGCTTGATTCATCAAGCCCATATTTTTTGGACAGTAAGTATGGAACTTAAGGAATTCCAGGATTATCTGAATTCTCAAAGGCTTAAATTTACCCGGCCCAGACGTCTAATCTTTAAGGAAATATTTTCTTCTAAAAAGGTTCACCCTAATGCCTATGAAATCCACAAAAGGCTGAAAAGCAAAGGCCACAAAGTTTCTCTGGCTACTATCTACCGGACATTAAGCCTCCTGGTAAAGAGCGGCCTGGTGAGTGAGATTGACTTTGGAGAGAGTCACAGCCATTACGAGCCTGATGTTGTTAAGGCAGCCCACGGCCATTTAGTTTGCCTTTCTTGCGGTGAGGTTAAAGAATTTTCCCATGAGAGAATCCTATCAATACTAAACAAGATAGGAAAAGAAAGTCACTTCATGACGGATAAATTTTCGATCCAGGTGTTTGGTTACTGCGAAAACTGCCAGAAAAAATAACCTTTGATGTACGGGCCCGATTTATCAAGCCCACTTTTAATCAAAAGGAAGAAGGCCACTTTCTCGCATAGCCATCACCTAGAATTGTTTTGACTTCCCCTTAAACTTCATATATTTATAAATACTCAAAGGGAAAAGGTGCTCTAATGAAGGCAATGATCTTGAAAAGATTTGCACCTATTGACCAGAATTCCCTCGAGCTTGTTGATCTCCCCATCCCAGAACCAGACTCAGAAGAGCTCCTTCTTTGCGTCAAAGTCTGTGGTGTCTGCCATACAGACCTTCATACCATTGAAGGGGAACTTCCCGAGGTCAAACCTCCTATAATCCCCGGTCATCAGGTTGTAGGAGTTGTGGAAAAGGTTGGGAAAAACACTTCTCGTTTTAAAGAAGGGGACAGGCTCGGTGTTGCCTGGCTTTATTCTGCCTGCGGTAAGTGCGCGTTCTGCCAGCGGGAAAATGAGAACCTCTGTGAAACCGCCCGCTTCACTGGCTACCACGTAAACGGCGGTTACGCTGAGTACATAGTCGTCCCCGAGAAATTTGCCTATTCCATTCCAGAAATATTCTCTGATGAGGAAGCCGCACCTCTTCTTTGTGCCGGAATTATAGGCTACAGAGCCCTGCGCCTAAGTGAGATAAAGCACGGCCAGCGCCTGGGCCTCTACGGATTCGGGGCTTCTGCTCATGTTGCTATCCAGGTGGCTGTCCACTGGGGCTGTAAAGTTTATGTCTTTACCCGGAGCGAAGAACACCGCAATCTGGCCCACAAACTCGGCGCTGTATGGACAGGAACATCAAGAGACGAACCTCCCACAAAAATGGATAGCTCCATTATCTTTGCTCCTGCAGGGGAGCTGGTTCTCGATGCCTTGAGAGTCCTCGATAAAGGCGGTACTTTAGCCCTGGCAGGAATTTACATGACTCCGATTCCTGAGATGGATTATGTGAAATACCTCTACCATGAGCGAACTCTTCGAAGCGTAGCAAACGCAACAAGACAGGACGGAGAGGAGCTCCTCCGGATTGCGGCAGAAATTCCCATCCGCACAACCACCAAGGTCTTTCCATTAGAAGATGCGAATAAAGTTCTCGAGCTTCTTAAAGCTGGCAAAATTAGCGGTGCCGCTGTCCTCAGAATTTCCGATTAAGCCATATCAATGTAGCGGTCTAATGCATCAAACACACCTTTTTTCTTAATACAGAGATTTGATTCTTCTTATGTAGGGGCTTGAATTGTAGGGGCTTGATTTATCTGGAGAGATTTGGTTCTTCTTATGTAGGGGCTTGATTTATCAAGCCCACCTTTTAAATTTTATAAATAACCTGATTTTATAAATAAATTGTAGGCGCTTGATTCATAAAATCAACGCTACAGTATGTTGTAGGGGTCCAATTTTTGGGGGCTTGAATTGTAGGGGCTTGATTTATCAAGCCCACCTTATAATTTCTATGACATTAATTCTCTTAAAAAAAATCTTAAAATCTGGCATAATAGGAAAAACAATTTCCCAGTGCGCCCGTAGCTCAGCGGATAGAGCGTCTGACTACGAATCAGAAGGTCGTAGGTTCGAATCCTGCCGGGCGTGCCAGCTATCTTTCTTTATTTTCAATACTTCCTTTTGTCTCCAGTTTTTAGTCTGAATTATTTAAGCTGAATCATTTTATCCACCCGTATCCCCAAGAAACTTTAGAGACATATCTAATATAAAAGACGAGTATATATTTTGCTCTCGAATAAGAGATGATTCTGATTAAAAAAGAGAAAGGACTTGAAATTCCTCGCAGGTTGTACCTGCGTGCCGGTTCGAGTCCTGCCCTGAGCAGCATTTTTTTCTATTAAAGTCTTGGCATTGTAATAAACGCGAATTGTTACATATTAGGCTATAATAAATATAGAAGTTATATTATCAATATATTCTATTGACTATATATTTTTCCTTTGTAATAATTCGTTTGTGATGATTTTCAGAATAAAGAAAGAAAAGGGAAAAATAGCAAACCAAAAAACAAATTCCTAGAAATAAGATAAGATAGGAGGTCTGAAATGATAAGCATAATCAGGTTGAAATCCCAGGAGAAAAAGGAAAGGATTTGTGATTATATTATGTCTCATATAAATGGATTACAGGAAAGTATTAAAGGGAAGGGACAGCTGCTCTATCTCTCAAAGCGGGCCAAACATGAAGATGTAAGCCTTTTTGTCCATATGGTTGATCCAGATATTCTGGGAGATTTCATTGCCGAGCATTTAAATAAGATTGAGCACGTAACGGGTATATGGGTAATAAACATGATTAAGCCGGTATTTTATCCGCTTCCTAAAGATACAAAAAATATGAAAAGATATGCCATTACCGTGAAGGTTTTCCCGAAAAATCTCAAAGATGTATATCAAAATATCGCGGCTTCTGCCCTTCCAGATGGTCTTAAAATGGCATACATCGCTTATACTTTTCACCTCTTCGGGGATTGCATCCAGTTTTCTATTCTTGCTGAGAAAGAGGAGATATTAAATAAGTATCTGACCGAGGTCGTAAACAAAATACCTGGAGTCCTGAGTACAACCGTTAACCTGATTGAAAGGACTAGGTCGCTTGTTTCATACGATGAATGGAAGCAATATTCCTCAGAGCACGGAATTGTTCCATCCTGGGATGAAGAATTAATGATTAAACACTTCCAGGGATAAAGATTTCTGTTAACAAGAAGGAAATAGAACCTTCTTTCGATCGCCTGGTTGTTCGAAAGGATATGAATGTTTGCATTCGGGATTTTAAGCAGTTAGGTAAAGGTGGACAGCAAGGTATGAAAATTAGGAGGCTATCATGGAAGTCTTATACAATGTATTGATTTTTCTTCATGTGATGGGTTTTGTATTCATGTCAACTCCTCTGTTTAATCTTATTGTTGTTAATGAACGGGCTCTATTAGGTCCCTCATTTAACTATTACGCTGATCGGTACATGGAGAATATAATCCGGCATGGTGCGATCAGATGTTATGTATTTCAGTTCACCGTACTAATCTCGGGTGTGTTCCTGGTCATTTTTGGTCCAGTGGGTATTGAGGCCCTCTGGACAAGTTGGATTGTTCTAGCTAAAACGCTCATCCTATTCACTATGATGGGATTATTATCATATGTCCATTTCGGACTTCAGCCTAAAATTGAATCCCTTGTGTTAAAAATAGGTCCTGAGGACGCGGTGCCAGATGGCTTATCTGCCCAGTTGAAACCTTACCGCGTGAGGCGTAAGAGATTAGCAACTTTCTGTCTGTTTTTAGTGATCACTGCCATTATTTTAGGGCTGCAGGTCTATAGCTCTTTTGGTTCAATATTAACCATCGTTCTTATTGGAATAGGAGCGCTTTTCGCCTGGAAGGCGAATAAAACCCTAATCCGATTTGGGTGGATTTGAAGGAATTAAGAGCATTATGAGAGATTCCTCTTAGAGAAATATTTCACTCCCTTCTTATTTTTTCCCAATTTAACTATTTTTAGCCATTTTTGACTATGGAGGCTAAAATATGGTTAAAAGATTTTATAGATTTTTAAGCAAGAAATCCATTAAGAGTGTTATAGTACAAGGAGACTTGTTATTCCAAATTTGTGCTTGACATCTCTACAACCATGAAGGGATAATCCTCCCTCGGGATTAGAGGAACGCCGAGCCTTCTATAAGAGCTCTGCAATTTTCAATAGTATAACAGTAATGAATGAACATCGAGTTGTTGTAACCGGATTAGGAGCTGTAACTCCTATTGGTGTGGGGCTTGAAGAGTTCTGGGAAGGATTGAAAGCCGGACGAAATGGTATATCAAAGATTACTCAGTTCGACGCGTCTGATTTTCGCTCCCAAATGGCGGCAGAAGTAAAGAACTTTAATCCAGAAGAATGGATTGACGAGAAATCTGTAGAGAGAATGGATAGGTTCATCCATTTTGCCATGGCTTCGTCCACTATGGCGATCAAAGATGCCGGTTTAGATACCTTTACCTTTGATGGAAACAGGGCGGGAGTCATCATAGGTTCCGGTATCGGCGGAACACACACGATGGAGGATTCGTATTCTAGGCTTCGTGAGAAAGGGCCAAAGTCTCTTGGGCCCTTTTCTGTATCTAAAGTACTCATAAACATGGCAGCATGCATGGTCTCCGTTGCTTTTGGTTTAAGAGGGCCTCTATCTGCCCCTTCTGTGGCTTGTTCTACGGGGACAAATGCCATCGGTGATGCCTTTCGAATTCTCCAGAGGGGAGATGCCGATATCATGCTGGCGGGAGGTTCAGAGGCCAGCGTGAGTCCTTTGCCTTTCGCTGGTTTTTGCGCGACGCGGTCGATGTCGAGCAGGAATGATTGTGTGGAAAAGGCAAGCAGGCCTTTTGACAAGAACCGTGACGGTTTTGTGATGGGGGAAGGGGCTGGCATCGTTGTTTTAGAAAGACTTGAACATGCTCTCAGCCGGAGCGCCCGCACCTATGCCGAACTTATTGGCTACGGTAATACTGCTGACGCCTATCATTTTACAGCTCCAGAACCTGGAGGAGATGGAATGATCAGGGTCATGAGGGAGGCGCTCAAAGACGCAGGCATCGACCCGCCGAAGGTGGGATATATCAACGCGCATGGCACTTCCACCGTCCTGAATGACAAGATTGAGAGTGCAGCCGTTATGAAGGTCTTTGGCGACCACGGGAAGCATCTTAAAATAAGCTCCATTAAGTCGATGATTGGTCACCTTTTGGCCGCTGCTGGGGCAGTGGAATTCGTGGCCACTGTGATGAGCATTTATACCGGCAAACTGCCCCCGACGATCAACTATGAGGAGCCCGACCCGGAATGTCCTCTTGATTACGTGACCAAAGGAGTCGAATCGACCGACCTCGAAGTGGCTATGAGTAATTCCTTTGGCTTCGGAGGAGGTAATGCTTGCCTTATAGTCAAAAGATACGGAAATTAAAATGAAAATTCCCAAACTTCAAATTGGAAATATCACCGCAGACATCCCGATTGTACAAGGAGGAATGGGCGTGAGAGTTTCTCTTTCCTCGCTTGCCTCTGCTGTGGCTGAGGAAGGCGGGATAGGTACTATCTCGAGCATAGGCCTGGGAGATCTGGAGGTTTCAAAGAATGAATATGAAAGGGTATCTCGGGAAGCTCTGGAAAGGGAAATTCACAAGGCGAAAAGTATGACAAATGGTCATATCGCAGTCAATTTTATGGGAGTGCTGAGCAATGCAGACGATCTGATTACGGCTGCCGTGAGGGAAGGAATTAAGATAATTGTATACGGTGCCGGACTCCCTATTAGGCTTCCCAGCTTGGTCGAAGACAGCTCTGTAAACCTCCTGCCCATAGTCAGCTCCGCACGGGTAGCTGAATTAATTCTCCGTGTCTGGGACAAACGTTACGAAAGGACTACCGATGCCATAATCCTTGAAGGACCTCTGGCAGGAGGACACCTTGGTTTCTCCGAAGAACAGCTCTATCAACCGGAAAAATATTCCCTTGAAAATCTTTTGCCGGAGGTTTTGGAAACAGTAAAAGTATATGAGGATAAATACGGAAAGAAAATTCCTGTTATCGCCGCTGGGGGGATCTTCAACGGAAAGGATATAGCTCGGATGCTCTCCCTTGGTGCGTCAGGAGTCCAAATGGCTACTCGTTTCGTCTGTACTGAGGAGTGCGATGTCTCCCAGGAATTTAAGCAAGCCTATCTTGACGTCAAAGAAGAGGATATTGCTATCATAAAAAGTCCTGTCGGCATGCCGGGAAGGGCCATTCATAATAAATTCTTGAAGGATTTAGAAATTAAGGGAAAACTTAAGATCAAGTGTCCTTACAGGTGTCTTTCTGTCTGTAAAGTTAGTGAGGCGAAATACTGCATTGCTCTGGCTCTCGTAAACTCTTACTTCGGGGATGTTGACCACGGCCTCATCTTCTGTGGGCAGAATGCTTACCGTTGCGACAAAATCGTAACGGTAAAGGAACTTATCTCAGGCCTTCTCGCCGAACTCGAAGCGGCTTGAGAAAAATTTAACTTTTTTGTAAAGCGCACAAAGCCGGTATCTTACTAAAAGATCAATTATTCCCGGAAAAATGGGGTGGTATTGTTATGGAAACAGATAAAATCTTTTTTTGACAAATAAGAATAGCTACTACATAGTACTAATATGAAATTAAAAGCTAAGAACGCTTCTCTGGATTTCTTTAGAGAAAAATGTAGAGAACATAGTCTCAAGGTGACCCCACAGCGTACACTTATATATAAAGAACTGCTTAAGTCGAAAGACCACCCTAATGCAGATGTTCTTTTCAGTAGAGTCAATAAGATATTTCCTGATATTTCATTGGATACTGTGAATCGAACGCTTTTAACCTTTCATGATATCGGAATTGTCAATATTGTTGAGGGATATGGAGAACCAAGACGTTTTGATCCAGATATTGAAAATCATCACCACTTTAGATGTGTTAAATGTAACACAATAATAGATT
>SOIV01000210.1 GCA_004377005.1 Candidatus Aminicenantota bacterium
AGTAAAGGGTACCATAATTCCGCCAAAGGCATGATACCCGAATGAGATTCTATTATTTTCCCAGGCATCAACAGTTGTGATGGGGTATATATCAATACCATCGGGTACATAAATATAAACATCATCGAAATCGACCATATCACCATTCAGTCTTACATTCCAGAGATATAGCCCTACTCCACCCCCTACGAAAGGGATGAATTTTCCTGTTCTGCCCATAGGTGTGAGCTTTAAAGAAAGCTGGATTGGAGTTATAGAGATATTAAAGATATGAGTAGGGAAAAAATCTTCCATATAATCATTCGGGAAGGCAAAATCTCCATCGACAAGCTCGATGCCAACATAATCTACGTAGGATCCGACTTTATTCTTCGAGTAGCTATCAATGCCGAGCACTACACTAACTTCCCTAGTGAGGAAGTATTCGTAGGCAAAACTGAAGTTTGTTGTAGTGTAGTTGGTCTTGCTGAAACTCATGTTTTCAAATTCTGTTGTCCAGAGGTCGCTTTGAGCTCGGGGGATAAATAATCCTGCTTTAAAAGTGAAAATATTAGAGAAGGCAAGACTTGGAGTCAAAAAAATTAATGCCAAAAGAAGAATCAAGCTTTTTTTCATTTCGTTTCTCCTCTATACAATCCTTATGCAAAAATTATGCCAAGTTAGATAACAGAAGGACGTAAGGCGCTGGTTGTGTCTAAAAAAGGTCAACTGTCCTCTTCTGTATATTTTCTTTATTAAATACATGTTTATAAATCAGATAACAATTATAGTCAAGCCATAATGCATATTTGTCAAGCCCACGTAATAATGTCCTGTTTTCTGCCACGTGAAAATGTCCGGTTTTTCCATTGCCTAAATCCTCTCTAGATAACAGTTATGATGAAGGGAGGGATTATGTCTTCTCCAGGGATGATCTGCAGGTGGTATGTATTTTGATTTCTTCTTCACCGGTTCAGCTGCCTCTTTCTTTACCTCCTGCTCTATAACAGGTTTTTGATCTTTTATCTCTTTGTGCTTTAAATATCTTCCCTTAAATTTTATTGTTATCGCGCCATCAAAATGTTCTCTGATCTCAACCTTCCGCCTTCTCTGTACTATCGTAGGGTTCTCTATAAGAAACATCCGACCTCTCCATTTGACTATGTATCCGTTGGTTATTGTTCTTTTCCCCTGGATACAGAATATATCTCTTAGTCTAACTCCCCTAGGTAAGCTTCTATGCAAATCAGCCTCTCTAAGAGGTTCCTTCCCAAATCGTTTATTGTAAATGGGTAAGTATCTCTCGAGAAACTCATTTGCCTCTTCCTTTGTTGAAATCGAGGCTAAACGCATCTCCTTGATCAATCTGTCCTGCAGTGTTCCAAATGCTCTCTCAATCCTACCTTTAGCTTGAGGAGAATGGGCATGAATCACCTCTACCCCAAGTTCCCTACAAGCTCTTTCATATTGAGTCGCAGCTGTCTCTCCTCTCAAGAGTTCATCGAGATCCGGCTGGCGCATTGTCTTATAAGTTGAGTGTTTATCCAAATATACGCTCACAGGAAGGCCATAGTGGCGGATATATCTTTCAAAACTGTCCATAGCAGGGTAAAGCCCTTCATAATCATAAAAACGGCCATAGGCTCGCCCTGTGGCATCATCAACGTATCCCATCAATACCATCTCAGGCCCACGCCCTTCTAACCAATCATGATGAGAGCCATCCATCTGAATCATCTCTCCATAGTAATGTTTCCTCTCTCTCCATTGATGTACTTCCCTCTTCTTCCTCCTCACGCGCCAGATGCCTTTAGAGATCATGATCTGCCTTAGCTTCTCCCGCCCGACTTTTATCCCATGCCGTTCCCAAAGCTTCTCAGATGCCAGGGTCGGCCCAAAATCATGATAGTTCTCCTCTACAACCAATCCTATGACATTCTCACGCTCTTTGGGCATCTTGTGGGGCGAAGGCCGCCCCCGATTCCGATGAACAAGCCCTTTTGCTCCCTGCTCCCTTATCCTCTTTACCAGCCTCCTGACCTGCCGCTCTGAAATGCCTAATACTTCTCCGGCTTTGGCTTGGGTCAGTTGCCTATCCAATACCTTGGGCATGATCTTTAAACGTTTAACCTCTTGTGTGCTCATCGCAATAATGTCCTCTCGCATTAAGACTCTCCTTCCAAAAAATCTGAAAGGATAACCTTAACTCATTTTTAAAAAACCGGACATTTTTGCATGGCACAAATAGGACATTATCACGTGGCGGTGACAGCCATAATGCATATTTGTCAAGGCAAAGCGAATACTTCCTGTTCCGGGCAAAGC